>NZ_JBHTMU010000042.1:0-33060 GCF_042679605.1 Litorisediminicola beolgyonensis | reverse complement strand
CCGGTGCCGGTGCAGGCGCGGCTGCAGGTGCCGCCGCGGGCTTCGCCGCGCCGCCGCTTGTCGCCGCCGACCCCGCCGAGGTCATGGGCGAACAGAAAATCCAGCTGAACAGGAAGCCCAGCACGAGGAAGAGAAGACCGCCGATGAAAATTGCCGCGACCCAGCCGTATCCGCCGATTACCAGAAGCAGGATGCAGGCCAGAAGCCCCACCCCCGCCGCGAGCGCCCAACATCCTGTCTGACAGCTCATTGCACTGTTACGATTAGCCATTCGTCCCCTCCCCGGGCCATGTCCACATGGTTACGTATCTTGGACATTGCCCTTTTTGGCGCGGGTTGAGAACTCCGTTTCGCCGCCCTCGTGCAGGACTTTCGCCTGATTGACCCAATCGTCGCGGCTGACCCGGCCCTTGAATCCCTCGAGATTCTCGTCGACCCAGGCGATTTCCTCGCTCTTCCAAGAGGCGATCTGGTCGAAATGATAGACACCCATCGAGTGCAGAAGCTGCTCGAGTTTCGGCCCGACGCCCTTGATGAGCTTCAGATCATCCGCGCCGCCGTCGCGCGGAGCGTCGCGCATTTCGGGCTTGGTGCCGACCGGTTCGTCGCTCGCGTCCGGCGTCTTCTCGACCGGATCGTCGGCGCTCGGAGGGTTGGCGGTGGACTGGGCCGTCGCCTGACGCTTGTCGATGCCGGTCTCGTCGGCAAACGCGCCGCCGGACACCTGCGGGGTGTGCGGCGTGGGCTCGGCATCGCCGTCGATGTCCGAGCGGTCGCGCCATGGCGCGCGCAGCGGCACCTCGGTGCCGTCGATGCGCTTGACCGTGTCGCCGATCGAGACCGCCAGCGCGACCGAGCCGTTATAGGTCTCGTCGCCCTCGGCCTGACCGGAGAGCGTCGTGACGCCACCCGCGGGCTCCGACGAGAAGCGCCCGCTCTGCGAGCCGGGCTGCGGGACCTCGCCGCGACCCAGCGCGTCGATGATCTCGCCCAGCCGTTCGGCGGTCAGGTCCTCGTAGTAATCCTTGCCGATCTGCGCCATCGGCGCGTTCGCGCAGGCGCCGAGGCACTCGACCTCTTCCCAGGAAAACTTGCCGTCGGCCGACAGCTCGTGCGGGTTCTTCGAGATTTTCTCCTGGCAGACGCCGATCAGGTCCTCGGCGCCGCAGATCATGCAGGAGGTCGTCCCGCAGATCTGGATATTCGCAACGCTGCCAACGGGATGCAGCTGGAACATGAAGTAGAAAGTCGCGACCTCGAGCGCCCGCATATAGGGCATCGACAGAAGCTCTGCGACATGCTCGATCGCCGGGCGCGACAGCCACCCCTCCTGCTCCTGCGCCCGCCACAGCAGCGGGATGATCGCCGAGGCCTGGCGGCCTTCGGGGAACTTGGTCATCTGCGCCTCGGCCCAGGCCTGGTTGTCGGGCGTGAAGGCAAAACTTTCGGGCTGGTCGTGGTGAAGACGGCGAAGCATCAGTTCAGGTCCTTCACGGCATTGGTTCGTTTCAGTTCATCGAAGCAGGGCTCGCAGATCATCGTGATCCCCGCATGTCCTTCGGTCTCGTCGTCCCAGACGCCGCCATGGGCATCGAGCACCGCGTCGCACTCTTCGCACCACGCGTTCACATGGCCGGTCTCTCCGCGCAGCCAGGTCACGCCGGGGCTCCGGCCGTCGCGGCGCGCCGTGGCGAGATGGCGACAGACGAACGCGGGCGCGACACGCCCGTGGGTGACGCAGTCAAGCTGGCCGATCCCGCCCATCGCGTCGCTCAGCCCGCCTCGGCGGTCTCGACCGGCGCGGGCTCTGCCGCCGGAGTGCAGGGCCCGGAGACAACCCGCACGCCGCCATTCTCAAGCCGGAGGGCTTCCTGCCGCTCGACCTTCATGGCGGTGATGTCGAGCACCTGCTGACGGTTCAGGCCCGCCTGCAACTCGACCGGCAGGTAATCCGCCTCCGAGACCATGTCGCAGCCAATGGTCGCCACCGCCGCGTCGTAGCGGGCGACATCTTCCTCTTCGATGCCTTCCGGCAGGGTCTCGCACGCGGCGAGCCCGAGGGCGAGAAGCGGCAAGGTTCGGGTCAGGCGCATCGGGCGGCCTCCTCTGGGGTCGGGCGCGCGCCAAATCCTGCGCGCCCGAGCGTGGGTGTCAGCGGTCGATCTCGCCAAAGACGACATCCATGGTTCCGATGATGGCCGCGACATCGGCCAGCTGGTGCCCCTTGGCGACGTGATCCATCGCCTGAAGGTGCAGATATCCCGGAGCGCGCAGCTTGGCGCGGTAGGGTTTGTTGGTGCCGTCGGCCACGAGATAGACGCCAAACTCGCCTTTCGGAGCCTCGACCGCGGCATAGACCTCGCCCTCGGGCACGTGGAAGCCCTCGGTATAGAGCTTGAAATGGTGGATGAGGGCCTCCATCGAGGTCTTCATGTCCGACCGCTTCGGCGGCGTCAGCTTGCCGCGCGCCAGGACGTCGCCCTGGTTGGCCGGATCGCGCAGCTTCTCGATCGCCTGGTGGATGATCTTCACCGACTGGCGCATCTCTTCCATGCGGACGAGGTAGCGGTCGTAGCAATCGCCGTTCTTGCCGACGGGGATCTGGAACTCGAACTCGTCATAGCATTCGTAGGGCTGCGCCCGGCGCAGATCCCAGGCAAGCCCGGAGCCGCGCACCATGACGCCCGAGAAGCCCCATTCCTCGATCTCCTCGACAGAGACGACCCCGATATCGGCGTTGCGCTGCTTGAAGACCCGGTTCTCGGTCAGGAGCCCGTCGATATCGTCCATGACCTTCGGGAACTCGTTCGCCCAGGTCTCGATATCGTCGATCAGCTCGGGCGGCAGATCCTGATGCACGCCGCCGGGACGGAAATAGGCGGCATGGAGCCGCGCCCCGCAGGCGCGCTCGTAGAAGACCATGAGCTTCTCGCGCTCCTCGAAGCCCCAGAGCGGCGGCGTCAGAGCGCCCACATCCATGGCCTGAGTGGTCACGTTCAGAAGATGGTTCAGCACCCGCCCGATCTCGCAGAAGAGCACCCGGATAAGCTGCGCGCGGCGCGGCACCTCGGTCCCGGTGAGCTTCTCGATCGCAAGACACCAGGCGTGTTCCTGGTTCATCGGAGCCACGTAATCGAGCCGGTCGAAATATGGGAGGTTCTGCAGGTAGGTCCGGCTCTCCATCAGCTTCTCGGTGCCGCGATGCAGAAGCCCGATATGGGGGTCGCAGCGCTCGACGATCTCGCCGTCAAGCTCAAGCACGAGCCGCAGCACGCCGTGCGCCGCCGGGTGCTGGGGACCGAAATTGATGTTGAAGTTGCGGATTTTCTGCTCGCCCGTCTGGGCGTCTTCGAACCCTTTCGCGCCGTCCATCATGCGCGTCCTCCGTCGATGTCGTCCTTGAAGGCCATGAGCCAGAGCAGGACCAGGGCCACCAGGGGCACGAGTGCGAATATCGCCACCCAGTTCGGCATGCCGAACCGCGGCAGGAGCCGCCAGAACGGGATCACCACCAAGAGGCCGAAGAGAAAGCTCCAGAAAAGGCCGCCGCCCATCATGCCTTCTCTCCCGATTTCTCGTCTCCCGGAAGCACGTATTCCGCGCCCTCCCAGGGCGACATGAAATCGAACTGGCGGTATTCCTGCACGAGGCTCACGGGCTCGTAGACCACCCGCTTCTGCTCTTCGTCGTAGCGCACCTCGGTATAGCCCGTGGTCGGGAAGTCCTTGCGCAGCGGGTAGCCGCGGAAGCCGTAATCGGTGAGGATCCGCCGCAGGTCCGGATGGCCCGAGAAGAGGATCCCGAACATGTCGAAGATCTCGCGCTCGAACCAGTTGGCCGAGGGATGCACGCTGGTGATCGACGGCACCATGTCGTCCTCGCGCACCTGCACGCGCAGTCGGATGCGGTGGTTCTGCCACATCGACAGGAAATGGTAGACCACGTCGAAGCGCTTGGCGCGCTCCGGCCAGTCGATGGCGGTGATGTCCACGAGCGAGGTGAAGCGGCAGGTGGCGTCGGTCTTGAGAAACTCGACGATGCCGCGAATGTTCGCCAGGGCCACGTCCACGGTCAGCTCACCGCGCTCGACGGACCAGCCGAGCACGCAATCGGGACGCTTGGCCTCGATATAGCCGCCGAGCTCTCTCAGTTCTGCAGGCATGTCCTCTCCCTCAGCGCGTCAGCGTGCCGGTGCGGCGGATTTTCCGCTGCAGGGCCATCAGCCCGTAAAGCAGCGCCTCGGCGGTCGGCGGGCAACCCGGCACGTAGACATCGACCGGAACGATCCGGTCGCAGCCGCGCACCACGGAATAGCTGTAGTGATAGTAGCCGCCGCCATTGGCGCAGGAGCCCATCGAGATCACGTAGCGCGGCTCGGGCATCTGGTCGTAGACCTTGCGCAGCGCCGGCGCCATCTTGTTGGTCAGCGTCCCCGCGACGATCATCAGGTCCGACTGGCGCGGGCTGGCGCGCGGCGCCGAGCCGAAGCGCTCGAGATCATAGCGCGGCATCGAGGTGTGCATCATCTCGACCGCGCAGCAGGCGAGGCCGAAGGTCATCCAGTGCAGAGACCCGGTGCGCGCCCAGTTGATGATGTCCTCGGTCGAGGTCAGCAGGAAACCCTTGTCGGTGAGCTCGCGGTTGAGGTTCTGCACCGCGACCTCGCGGTCTGGCCCCGCGGTATTGGCGCCGGTCATCACTCCCATTCGAGCGCTCCCTTCTTCCATTCATAGGCAAAGCCGATGGTGAGAACCGCCAGGAACACCATCATCGACCAGAAGGCCGTCATCGAGACATCGGCAAAGGACACCGCCCAGGGGAAGAGAAAGGCGATCTCCAGGTCGAAGATGATGAAGAGGATGGAGACGAGATAGAAGCGCACGTCGAACTTCATCCGCGCATCGTCGAAGGCGTTGAAGCCGCATTCATAGGCCGAGACCTTCTCGGGATCGGGACGGCGCACCGCAAGCACCACGGCGGCCAGGATCAGGACGAGGCCAAGACCGATGGCGACGGCCAGAAAGACGAGGATGGGCAGGTATTCCCTCAGCATCTCTTCCACGGGGAGCGGCTCCTTTCCAGTACCGGGCGTCCCGGACAGGCCGGGCCCCGGCACGCATGTGGCGAGGTTCGTTCCCAAACCATCTATCGCCGTGGGCAGGGGGGGTCAACGGGGCGCGGCCCCTCCCCGCCCCGGCTTTGCCGTCCCTGCCCGCCCAGGCGGCACCATGCGAACGCCTCCGCGGCACGCTCCGCCACGACCCATGCACACGCGCCGACCCGACGCGCCCTCGTTTGGCCAGACGCGGGTCCCGCAGCAGTCCCTGTCGCACCGCCCCCGGAACAGCCCGGCCCCCTGCCCTTCATCTGTCCAAAAAATATCCCGGAGAGCGCGAGAGGCGGCGCCTCTCGCATGCGGGCCGCAGGCCCGCTTCCCCCGCGCTCAGCCCCGTGCCCGCAACCGGTCCCGGACAGGACCGCGACATCGGCGACCACCAGTCCCTCAGGCGGCCCCGTCCCCCTCCGCCCGGGCGCGGGCCTTGAGCTCCTTGCGGATCACCTTGCCGGTCACCGTCATTGGCAGCGCGTCAACGAAGGCGACCTCGCGCGGATAGGAATATCCCGCGAGCCGCTCCTTGACCCAGGCCTTCAGCGCCTCGGCCAGGGCCGCATCGGCCCGGTCGGGGTCGCGCGGGACCACATAGGCCTTGACGATCTCGCCCCGGATCGCGTCGGGCTTGCCGACCACGCCCACGGTCACCACGTCCTCATGGGTCAGAAGGCAATCCTCGATCTCCGACGGGCCGATCGGGTAGCCGCCCGAGGAGATCACGTCATCCTCGCGCCCGACAAAGCGGATCGCGGCGCCCTCGCGGATGCCCCGGTCTCCGGTCAGCATCCACTTGCCGCGAAACTTCGCCGCGGTCTCGCGGGGTTTGCGCCAATATTCCAGCATCATCGAGGCCGAGCCGCGCTTGACCGCGATCTCGCCCTCGCCCTCGGTCGGCGCGCCGTCCTCGTCCAGGACCTCGATCCGGTGCCCGGGAACGGGCCTACCGATGCAGCCAGGTTCCGGCTCGAAGAGCGTGCCGCAGGACGACAGCACCATGTTGCACTCGGTCTGGCCGTAGAACTCGTTGATCGTGACGCCCAGCGCCTCCCGGCCCCAGGCCAGCATCTCGGGCCCGAGCGGCTCGCCGCCCGAGGCGACCGAGCGCAGACCCTCGATCCGGGTTCCCGAGGCGCGCAGCATCCGCAGCACGGTCGGCGGGAAGAAGACGTTGCGCACCCCGCCCGTGCGGCAGATCCGCACCGCGTCATCGGGCGTGAATTTCGGCAGGCGTGCCGCGACCACGGGAACGCCGAGCGCCAGCCCCGGCATCGCCACGTCGAACAGCCCCCCGATCCAGGCCCAGTCCGCGGGCGTCCAGAGCACATCGCCGCGCTGCCCGAGGAAATCGTGGCTCATCTCGACCCCGGGCAAATGCCCTGTCAAAAGCCTGTGACCGTGAAGCGCCCCCTTCGGCGCGCCCGTGGTCCCGGAGGTGTAGATCAGGACCGCCGGATCGTCCGGCGCGGTCTCGATCTCGGCCACCGTCGGCCGGGCACCGGCGGGCAGGCTGTCCTCAGTCACGAGACCCAGCCCGAAGCCCCTGAGCGCCGCGCGCCCCTCCGCGTCGGTCACCACGACGCCCAGACCCGAATCGTCGATCCGCGTCTCGAGCGCATCGCGCTTGAACAGCGTGAAGAGCGGCACCGAGATCGCGCCCAGCCGCCAGATCGCCACATGCGCCGCGAGGGTCAGCGGCGATTGCGACAGGAGCACGCCCACGCGGTCGGTCCGGCGCACGCCCTTCTCGATCAGCGCCGCCTCGACCCGCCGCGAGAGCTGCCAGAGCTGCTTGTAGCTCCAATCCCGGCGCGTGCCGCCGGACAGGTCGATCACCGCGATTCGGTCGCCCTCGGTCGCGGCCCAGCCGTCGCAGACCTGGTGCGCCATGTTCAGGACATCGGGCAGGTCCCAGCGAAACCTGTCGTAGAGCTGCTCGTAGGGGCGCGGTCGCAGCATCTCAAACTCCTTCGGGGCCGACCACGCGCATCAGCGCGCCGTCGCGGCGGTGGTAATAGGTGTAGTGCCGGTCGGGATCATGCGGCTCCGGTCCGCAGATCACCACGAGCCAGGCGCCGGAATTGCCAGGCGCGGGGCGCGCGCGGCACTGCTCGGCCCGCGCGCCGTCGGCGGTGCCCGCCGCTTCGCGGTCGGACAGGTAGCGCGCGGCGGCGCGCTCGATCACGTCGGTTTCGGTCAGGGTCGCCACGTGCCAGCCTTGCCGCCACCCGAGAAGCGCGGCCAGCACGACAAGCAGACCCACCGGCAGAAACCAGACCCATCGCGGCATTCCGGTGTCACCTGTTGAGACTGTAGTAGAACTCGATCGCCTTCTGCGCGGTGCGGTCGCGCAGGCATTCGGCGGCGTAGATCACCCGGATCGACCCGCCGCCCGCGCTGTCATAGGCCGCTTGGCAGGCGGCCTCCTTTTCCGCGATCCAGGCGCGCTGACCGGCCAGGAGACGGTCCCAGCTGCCATTTGCCTTGGCGCGCTCGCGCATCGGTCCCCACCAGCGGTTGAGAAGCGCGTCCCAGGCTTTCTGCTCGGCCATCAGGCACTCGGAGATGCCGAGTGTGGTCTGATCCCGGCAGCCCTCGCTCAGAAGCCCGATGCAGCGCGCCTCCGCGGCGCGGGCCTGCCCGGCCCCCGCGGTGCAGCCTTCGAGCGCGCGCTGGTCGCCCGCGCCCTGTGCCTGCGCAAGCCCCGGAGCGAGAAGCATCGCCGCGGCCAGTCCTGCACATAAGCTCAGCCAGAGCCGTGTTCCGCCGCGTGTCGCCTCGTGCCGCATCGTTCGTCCCCCGGATCGGATCCCTTGGCGAAGGCTAGCACCCTCTTGCGCGAAGACCAAAGCCCTCGGATGCGCCGGAACGAAGCTGCGCGGCCAAACGTTTCTCTCCCGAACACCATTCTTTCCGAAAGGACACGCCATGAGCACCGATCTCAAACAGGAATTCTGGACCCGTCTCGCCGATGTGCGCGCAGGCATGCTCGACACCGGCCAGGGCCGGTTCGTGCCGATGTCGCCCTATGCCGAGGCCGACGAGAGCGCGATCTGGTTCATCACCGCCAAGGGCACCGATCTCGTCGACGCGGCCGAGGCCGGGGGCGACGCGACGCTGATGATCTCGGACCCCAAGGCCGATCTCTACGCGCAGGTCGAAGGCCGCATCGCGCTCGTGGACGATTCCGAGAAGCTCGACGAGATCTGGAACGGCGTCGCCGCCGCTTGGTTCGAGGACGGCCGCGAGGACGACAGCGTCCGGCTGGTGAAGATGACGCCCAAGAGCGCCGAGGTCTGGGCGACCAAGGGCAGCGCCGGGTTTCTCTACGAGATCGCCAAGGCGCATGTGACGCATGACTTGCCCGACATGGGCGATCACGGCACGGTCACCTTCTGACCCCTCGAACCCCGGAGATCGCCTATGATGCGCCGCCTCGCCTACGCCGCCCTCGCCTGCCTCGCCACCACAGCCTTTGCCGAGCAGGTCGGCGAGATCGATGTCGACTGGGTCGGCAATGACATCATCATCGAGGCGATCTCCGATCCCGATGTGGAGGGCGTGACCTGCCACATCGCCTATTTCGAACGCGGTCTCTTCGACCGGTTGTCCAAGGGCAACTGGTTCGAGGACCCGTCGAACGCCTCGATCGCCTGCCGCCAGACCGGCCCGATCACCATCGGCGATATCGACCGCGACGAGGACGGCGAAGACGTCTTCCGCACATCGCGCTCGATCATCCTGAAGTCACTGAGGGTCAAGCGGGTCTGGGACGAAACCAACCGGACGCTGATCTACGTGGCCCACGCGGCCGAACTGACCGACGGATCGGCCAAGGTCTCGATCTCGACGGTTCCGCTCTTCGAGCCGCAGGCGACGAAACCGTCCGAATGAGCGCGGCCTGAACCAGCGCTCCGCCCGTTCATCTTATCGCGTCCCCACATGTCCCGGAAACCAGCGCGCGGCCCGCACGGGCCCCGCTCCGCTGGATCACCGGCCCCGTCGAACGAGACCGGAGACCCTCAATCCAGAAGGCGCGCCGCGACCGCGGGCAGTTCCGCGTAGCTTGCGATCACCGCGTCGGGGTCCATGCGCGCCACGCCCGGCCCCTCCGGCCCGAACCCGACCAGCACCGAGGGCACCCCGGCCGCCCGCGCCGTCTCGCGGTCGGTTTCGGTGTCGCCAACGAGGAGCGACCGGCTCCGCGCGCCGCCTGCCCGGTCCACCGCCTCGAAAAACGGCGTCGGGTCGGGCTTGCGGACCGGCAGCGTGTCCGCGCCGACGAGCGAGGCGAAGAGACCCGCCACGCCGAGACGCTCGACCAGCGTCACCGCCAGCCCTTCTGGCTTGTTGGTGCAGATGCCCACCGCCATGCCCTTGGCCCGCAGGGCCTCCACCGCTTCGACCGCGCCGGGGTAGAGCCGCGTCTCGACGCAGATCGCGTCGCCATAGGCGCGCAGAAGCTCCGGATACCAGCGGTCGATCACCGCGTCGTCGACCGCGCCGATCCGCCCGAGGCCAAGCCGCAGCATCGCGCGCCCGCCCCGGAACGCCGTCGCCGCATCGGCGACCGGGTCGAGCATCGCGCCCGCTCCCATCCCGCGGAAGCAGTGGTTTGCCGCCGCGATCAGGTCGGCGGAGGTGTCCGCCAAAGTGCCGTCGAGGTCGAAGATCACCGTCCGCATCGCGCGCCTGCCTCCTGTCACGACCCGTCACACAGCGTGATGCGGCCCGCCTTGTCCTGCGTCGCAGGACGGTTAAAACGGGCGCGACCGAATGACAAAGAGATAATGGCATGAGCATCGCGTTGGTCATCCTGGCCGCAGGCAAAGGCACACGGATGGAGTCGGACCTCCCGAAGGTCCTCCACAAGATCGGCGGCGCTCCGATGCTGCATCACGCCATGCAGGCGGGCGCGGCGCTGACACCCGAACGCGTCGTGGTCGTCGCGGGCCACGGCGCGGATCAGGTCGCCGAGACCGCCCGGGACCTCGATCCCGAGGTCGAGATCGCACTCCAGACCGAACAGCTCGGCACCGGCCACGCGGTCCTCCAGGCCGCCCCGGCGCTCGACGGGTTCGAGGGCGACGTGATCGTGCTGTACGGCGACACACCCTTCATCAGCCAAGAGACGCTCGAGGCCATGGCCATCGCCCGCGCCCAGAACGATGTCGTCGTCCTCGGCTTCGAAGCCGCCGATCCGGGGCGCTACGGCCGCCTGGTCATGGCCGGCGAGACCCTCGACCGCATCGTCGAGTTCAAGGATGTGACGGATGAAGAGCGCGGCATAACGCTCTGCAATTCCGGCGTTCTCTGCGCTGACGCCACCACGCTTCTGTCGCTTCTCGCGGAGGTCGGCAACGACAATGCCTCCGGCGAGTACTACCTGACCGACGTGATCGCCCTGGCCCGCGCCCGCGGCCTTTCCGCGACCGCCGTGACCTGCCCCGAGGCCGAGACCCGCGGCATCAATTCCCGCGCCGAGCTTGCCGCCGCCGAGGCCGAGTTCCAGGCCCGCGCCCGTGCCGCTCTGATGGAGGACGGCGTCACGCTGCAGGCGCCCGAGACGGTCTTCCTCAGCCTTGACACTTTCATCGGCCGCGACACCGAGATCGAACCGAACGTCGTCTTCGGTCCCGGCGTCACGGTGGAAAGCGGCGCCCGCATCCGCGCGTTTTCACATCTCGAAGGCTGCCATGTCAGCCGCGGCGCGGTCGTGGGCCCCTATGCCCGTCTGCGCCCGGGGGCCGAGCTCGACGAGGACGTCCATGTCGGCAATTTCGTCGAGATCAAGAACGCCCATCTCGCGGCGGGCGTGAAAGCCAACCACCTGAGCTATCTCGGCGATGCCGAGATCGGCGAGAAGACCAATATCGGCGCGGGCACCATCACCTGCAATTACGACGGCGTCTTCAAGCACCGCACCACCATCGGCGTGGGCGCCTTCATCGGCTCGAACACGATGCTGGTGGCGCCGGTGACGGTGGGCGACGGGGCTCTGACCGGCTCGGGCTCGGTCATCACCGAGGACGTGCCCGACGGCGCGCTTGCGCTCGGGCGGGCGAAGCAGGAGACCAAGCCGGGCCGCGGCCGCAAATTGTTCGATATGTTGAAGGCCCGCAAAGCAAAGCTCCAGAAGGAGGCGCAATAATGTGTGGAATCGTCGGGGTGCTCGGCACCCACGAGGTCGCGCCGACCCTGGTCGAAGCGCTGCGGCGCCTGGAATATCGCGGCTATGACAGCGCCGGGATCGCCACCGTCAACAGCGGGCGGCTGGACCGTCGCCGCGCGGTGGGCAAGCTGCACAATCTCTCGGACCTACTCGTGCACCAGCCCCTGCCCGGCAAATCCGGGATCGGCCATACCCGCTGGGCCACCCATGGCGCGCCGACCGAGGCCAATGCCCACCCCCACCAGGCCGGGCCCGTCGCGGTCGTCCATAACGGCATCATCGAGAACTACCGCCTCTTGCGCGAGGAGCTCGCCGAGGCCGGCTACAGCTTCGCCACCCAGACCGACACCGAGACAGTCGCGCTTCTGACCCAGCACCACCTTTCGCAAGGCATGGCGCCCGAACAGGCCGCCTATGCCACGCTCGAGCGGCTGGAGGGCGCCTTTGCCCTGGTGTTCCTCTTCGAGGGCGAGGACGATCTGATGATCGCCGCGCGCAAGGGCTCTCCGCTCGCGGTCGGCCATGGCGAGGGCGAGATGTATGTCGGCTCGGACGCCATTGCGCTTGCGCCGCTGACCGACCGCATCACCTATCTCGAAGAGGGCGACAGCGCCGTTCTGACCCGCAGCTCCGTGCGGTTCCGCGATGCCGAGGGCCAGCAGGTCGCGCGCGAGGCCAAGCGCATCCGCATGGATGCCGCGCGCGTCGACAAGTCGGGCTACAAGCACTTCATGGCCAAGGAGATTTTCGAGCAGCCGACGGTTCTCGCCGACGCGCTGCGCGCCTATCTCTCGCCCGAAGGCATCCATCTCGGCGCGGATGCCGGACTGGCGGGCGTCCAGCGCATCACCATGGTCGCCTGCGGCACCGCCTTCTACGCCTGCCTGACCGCGAAATACTGGTTCGAACGGCTGGCGCGCGTGCCCGTCGAGGTCGATATCGCCTCGGAATTCCGCTACCGCGAGCCGCCGATCCCCGAGGGCACGCTCGCGATCTTCGTCAGCCAGTCGGGCGAAACCGCCGACACGCTCGCCGCGCTGCGCTATTGCAAGGGCCGAGCCGCCTCGATCCTGTCGGTGGTCAACGTCGCCGAAAGCTCCATCGCCCGCGAAAGCGATGTCGCCCTGCCGATCCATGCCGGGGCCGAGATCGGCGTCGCCTCGACCAAGGCCTTCACCTGCCAGCTCAACGTCCTCTACCTTCTGGCGCTCGAAACCGCGCGGCTCCGGGGCGAGATCGACGCAGAGGGGATCTCCGAGCGGCTCGACGCCCTGCGGAGCCTGCCCGGCCTCTTCAACGCGACGCTGGAGCGCGACGACCGCATCGCCGACGCCGCGCTGGCCCTCTCCGAGGCGCGCGACGTGCTGTTCCTCGGGCGTGGATTGATGTACCCCCTCGCGCTTGAGGGTGCGCTTAAACTCAAAGAGATCAGCTACATACATGCCGAAGCTTATGCGTCGGGCGAACTGAAGCACGGCCCCATCGCGCTGATCGACAAGACCGTTCCGGTGGTTGTCATGGCGCCGCGCGACGGGCTCTTCGACAAGACCGTCTCGAACATGCAGGAGGTCATCGCGCGCGGCGGTCAGGTGCTCCTGATCACCGATGCCGAAGGCGCGCGCGAAGCCGATGGCGAGACCTGGCGCACCATCGTTCTGCCGGACGTGCCCGAGGATCTCGCCCCGATGCTCTACGCGCTGCCCGCCCAGCTTCTGGCCTATCACGCCGCCGTCGCCAAAGGCACCGATGTCGACCAGCCGCGCAACCTCGCCAAATCGGTGACGGTCGAGTGACACCGGACGCGGCCATCGCCGCGCTGGAAGCCGCCGCAGTGCCCGGCCGCGCAGGAGAGATGGCTGCCTATCACAAGACCGCTCTGCGCCGCCTCGGCACGCCCAACCCCGAGATCAATGCGCTGTCGCAGGAGTGGCGGCGGAGCCTCCCGCTCGACGCCCGCCTCGCGCTGGCCGACGGCCTCTGGCGGAGCGGCGTCTTCGAGGCAAGCATCGCCGCCGCCAAGCTCCTGACGCAGGCGCGCATCCCGGAGGACACGGAGGTCTGGCGCTTGATCGCGTCATGGGTGCCCGAGTTCGACGGCTGGGCAATCGCCGATCACGTCGCCTCGGCGGGCGGGCGTAGGCTCGCCGCCGATCCGTCCCGACTCGACGAGGTCGAGACCTGGCTCGCTGCCGATCACCTCTGGACCCGCCGCGCCGCGCTGGTTTTCACCCTGCCCTTCGCCAAGGGCCGCCACCCGGACGCGACGACCCAGGCCGTCCGCGACCGCGTCCTGGGCTGGGCCGAGCAGCTCCTGCCAGACCGCGCCTGGTTCATCCAGAAAGCCATAGCCTGGTGGCTGCGCGAGCTCTCGAAACACGATCCGGACCGGGTGCGCGCCTTTCTCGACACCCATGGCACCGAGATGAAGGCCTTTGCCCGCAAGGACGCCGCGCGGCTCTTGCCTGCGACCGGCGCCTAGCTGTTGGGCGGCGTTCCCTCGTAAAGCTCGACCGTCGGCAGATCGGTCAAGGGCGCCTCGATCAGCCGCATCGCCGAGAGCGACAGGCGGCTCCCCGCGGTCGCCTCGCCGGGGATCGGAATGATCTCGACCTGGCTCGACAGCCCGGTCGCGGGATAGACCACCCGGCCCGGTCCCGCATCATCCGTGAGCGGCGTCTCGATCCAGAAGCCCGACCGGGCCGGATCGCCGAGCGACGCGACCGTCGTCCCCAGAAGCACCTCGCCCGCCGGATCGGCCGGAGCGGCCGAGGCCGCGGCGCGCTCCTCGACGGTGGTGGTGTCGAACTCCTCCTCGGTCCGCGCCGAGGGCGGCGGCGGTGCGAGCACTGGAACCGGCGCGGCGGCGGTCTCGACCATCTCGGCCTCGGTGGCCTCGGGACCGGTCACGGGCTCGACCTGGCTCATCTCCGTGCAGGCGGAAACGAGCGGCAGGACGGCGAGGGCCAGGGCGGTGTTTCGGATCATTCTCTGCGACCTTTGTCCTTGGGGGGAGGGGCCCGGCAATACTTGCGTCGATTTCTCCGAATTACTAGGTTCGCCTGCATGATACCTTCCCTGGTCGATCCCTTTCAGCGCCCGATCTCCTACCTGCGCGTCTCCGTGACGGATCGCTGCGACTTCCGCTGCGTCTATTGCATGTCGGAAAACATGCAGTTTCTCCCCAAGAAGGAGCTGCTGACGCTGGAAGAGCTCGACCGCATGTGCTCGACCTTCGTGCGCCTCGGGGTCGAGAAACTGCGGATCACCGGCGGCGAGCCGCTGGTCCGTCGCAACATCCTCAGCTTCTTCCGCTCGATGACGCGCCATCTCGAGAGCGGCGCGCTCAAGGAACTGACGCTGACCACCAATGGCTCGCAGCTCGAACGCTTCGCGGGCGATCTCTGGGACGCGGGCGTGCGCCGGGTCAATGTCTCGGTCGACACGCTGGACGAGACCAAGTTCGCCGATATCACCCGCTGGGGGCGCCTGCCGCAGGTGCTGCGCGGCATCGACGCGGCGCAGAAGGCGGGCATGCGCGTCAAGCTCAACGCCGTGGCGCTCAAGGGCTTCAACGAGGACGAGCTCTTCTCGATGACCGAATGGTGCGCCGAGCGCGACATGGACCTGACCTGGATCGAGGTCATGCCGATGGGCGATATCGGCAACGAGGACCGTCTCGGCCAGTACTGGAAGCTCTCCGACCTGCGCGCGCGGCTGGCCGAACAGTACACGCTGACCGACCTGCCCGAGCGCACCGGCGGCCCCGCCCGCTACGTCCGGATCGAGGAGACCGGCCAGAAGATCGGCTTCATCACGCCCCTCACCCATAATTTCTGCGAAAGCTGCAACCGGGTGCGCCTGACCTGCACGGGCGAGCTCTTCATGTGCCTGGGCCAGGAGGACAACGCCGATCTGCGCTCGGCGCTGCGCAATCACCCCGGCACTGACGCCCCCCTCGAGGACGCGATCCGCGCCGCCATTGCGCGCAAGCCCAAGGGCCATGATTTCGACTATTCCCGCCAGTCGGTCGACGGCCGCGTCTCGCGCCACATGAGCCATACCGGCGGCTGATACGGTGCGCGTGGCCCGGCCCGGGCGCGCCTCTTCAGCGTTTCTTCTTTTTCCAAATACGCATCCCTCCCTCCGCCGCCCCAAGGCGACCTCGGGTCAGGGGCGGCTGATCTCTCCCCCGCCCACCGCCGCGCCGACGCCGGTGGTCGTGGGACAGGAGGTCGGCAGGCCGTAGAGCACCCTGACCGCGAGATAGGCGAAGGCCTCGGCCTCCAGCATGTCGCCGTCGAGGCCCGCCTCCTCCACCGGCACCACCGGGCAGTCGAGCCCTGCCGCCAGCATCGCCATCATCACCGGGTTCTTGCGGCCGCCGCCGGTGACCAGAAGTCGCTCCGGCGGCGTCGGGCAATGCTCCACCCCGCGCATCACCGCCGCGGCGGCCATCGCCGTCATGGTGGCGGCGGCATCGGCATCGTCCAGCTCGCGGACGAGATCGAGCATCACCGAGAAATCGTCCCGGTCGAGCGATTTCGGCGGCATTTTCAGGAAGTAGCCTTCTTCGAGGAAGAGCTCGAGCGCGCCGTCGACAACCTGGCCTTCAGCGGCGAGCGCCCCGTCGCGATCATAGGAGAGGCCCCGGCGTTCGCTCAACAGGTCGTTGAGCGGCGCGTTGGCCGGGCCGGTGTCGAAGGCCAGAAGCGCGCCCGGAGCCTCCGGGGCCTCCGAGGCCGGATCGACCCAAGTGAGATTGCCGACGCCGCCCAGGTTGAGAATTGCGAGCGGTCCGGAGGCGCCCAGGCCCCGGGCGCAGGCCCAGTGGTAGAAGGGTGCCAGCGGCGCACCCTCGCCGCCCAGTTCGACATCGGTCGAGCGGAAATCCCAGACCACCGGGCGTCCGAGCGCCTGAGCGAGCGCCGCGCCATCGCCCAGCTGGTGCGTCCCGCGTCCACGCGGCTCATGCGCCAGCGTCTGGCCGTGGAAGCCCACGAGCTCCGCCTCGGGAAACTGCGACAGAAGCTCCAGGTGCGCGCGCTCGATCACCTCCTGCGCCGCCTCGAGGCCCGGCCCGGGCCAGCGGCCGAGCGCGGCGCGCAGCACGCGGGTCTCATCGTCGCTATAGGGCCGGTAATCCGAACGCCCGCGTTCGAAGACGGTCACGCCGTCGGTCAGCACCAGCGCGGCATCGACCCCGTCAAGCGAGGTGCCCGACATCGCGCCCAGCGCCCAGATCGGCTCTTGTCTCCGTGCCATCCCGACTGCCCCTGCCCGGTTTTCGCGGGTTTTCACCGCCCGCGCGGCGTTCTATGACCGCCCTTGTCATTCTACGAGGGAAGACCCATGACCTACCATCCCAAATCGGACTTCATGCGCGTCATGATCGAGCGCGGCTTCCTGGCCGATTGCACCGATTACCAGGGCCTCGACGAGGCGCTGATCAAAGGGGTGGTGCCGGGCTATATCGGCTTCGACGCAACCGCCAAGTCGCTGCATGTCGGCTCGCTCATCCAGATCATGACCCTGCGCTGGCTGCAGAAGACCGGCGGCAAGCCGATCACCCTCATGGGCGGCGGCACCACGAAGGTGGGCGACCCGAGCTTCCGCGCCGACGAGCGCCCGCTGCTGACGCCTGCGCAGATCGACGACAACATCGCAGGCATCCAGCAGGTCTTCGCGAAATACATCAGCTATGACGAGGGACGCCCCATGCCCTCAAGCAACGAAGTGGTAGGGCAGGACAGTGTCGCGCTCATGCTCAACAACGCCGAGTGGCTCGACGGACTCAACTACCTCGATTTCCTGCGCGATATCGGGCGGCATTTCAGCGTCAACCGGATGCTGTCCTTCGAAAGCGTGAAGTCGCGGCTCGACCGCGAGCAGAGCCTGAGCTTTCTCGAATTCAACTACATGATCCTGCAGGCCTACGACTTCCTGGAGCTCAACCGGCGCTACGGCTGTCTCGTGCAGTTCGGCGGCTCCGACCAGTGGGGCAACATCGTCAACGGCATCGACCTGACGCGCCGGGTGCTGGATCACGAGATCTACGGTCTGACCACGCCGCTCCTGACCACCTCGGACGGCAAGAAGATGGGCAAGACCGCCGTTGGCGCAATCTGGCTCAACGCGGACATGCGCAGCCCCTACGAGTTCTGGCAGTTCTGGCGCAACACCACCGACGCCGATGTGGGCCGGTTCCTGAAGCTCTATACCGAGCTCCCGGTCGAGGAATGCGACCGCCTGGGCGCGCTGGCGGGATCCGAGATCAACGAGGCCAAGATCGTCCTGGCCGACGAGGTCACGACGCTCTGCCACGGGGCCGAGGCGGCGGCTGCCGCGCAGGCCACGGCGCGCGAGGTCTTCGAGAAAGGCGGCGTCGGTGACGACCTGCCGACGCTCACGCTCGAGCGCTCGGAAGTGGCCGACGGCATCTCGGTGGTGCAGCTCATCGTGCGCGCGGGCCTTGCGAAATCCGGCAAGGAGGCAAAGCGCCTGATCTCCGAGAACGGCGCGCGGATCGACGATCAGCCGCTGACCGACGCAGGAATGATGCTCGACGCGGGCGCGTTCTCGTCGCCGGTCAAGCTGTCGGCGGGCAAGAAGCGGCACGCGCTCGTCAAGCTCGACGGGTGATCCCTGAGTGCTGACGTTCGGTGCTCCCGCGCCGCGCGTCAGCCTTCGTCGGCCTCCGTGTTTTCGTCGGTCATTTCGGCGCCCTCGTCCTCGACCGGCGCGGGCAGCATCCAGTCTCCCTCAGGCCAGAAGGCGTGGAAGGCGAAGGCGAACATGACGTCATGGGGCACGTCGCGCCCCTCGTCATCGCGAACCCGAACCGAGGCGATGGACCTTCCATCGGCGATCTGGCGGGTGTCGAGCGCAGAGGCCTGCGCGCCCGCGAGGCTCAGAACCACGCCAGCCTCTTCGATGGTGTCCTCGGCGACCAGCCGGTTGAGCGGCCACGCCCGGTCTCCCACGCGCACCACGCGGGCCAGGGCCGGGATGCCATGGGGCGGGTTCTCGCCATTGTAGAGGAAGGGCTGACCGGAGCGGTCGTAATTCTGGTAGGGGTTCTGACCGTAGTTCCGTCCGTAATCGGGCTGTGCCATCACGAACCCGTCGGGAAACGCGCCCCGGAAGCCCTGCCAGCTGTCGAGCCAGGCTGGAAGGCTCTCGAGTTCCGTCCCCGTCAGTTCGCCGACGATGGCCTCGCCCACGGCCTGCTGCCACCAGCTTTCGGTCTGACGGTCGAACATGATCATGTCCGAATTCCGGAGCTTGCCGGTGACGCCGAACTCCAGTTCGCGACCGTCGACGCGGCGGTCAAAGACCATGGCCGAGTTGCAGAGCGGACAATAGGTGACGGCGATCGGAACGCCGCCGATGCTGTCATTCACGATCTCGTGCCAGATCAGGTAGCGCAGCGGATAGGCGCGCGCGGGCCTGCCCTCGATCTGCAGAACCATGACCGGCTCGCGGGGCTCGAGTTGGGCGTCTTCCGCCCGCAGGAAGCTCGGGCCGGTGATCGCCGGGATGCCGTCGCGCCCGGGGCCGCCCGAGATGATCTCGGCCCATCCCCCGACGGTGGTCTGCGAGAAGTCGGTCTCCGGCCATTCCGCACGCCACTGCTCGGGCGCCGCGGCGGCGGCCGGGCCGACCAGGGGAAAGAGACAAAGAAACGCAAGGATCAAACGCATGAACGGAAACCTCCTGGCCGACACCTTGCCGCGCCGGACCCTCCGGCACAATCGCCCACACGCAATTATGAGCTGGGCTCAGGACGCCTCTGCCAGCCGTGCCACATATCGCGCCAGCGTATCGATCTCGAGATTGACCCGGTCGCCCTCCTGGACGTCGCCCCAGGTGGTGACCTCTTTGGTGTGCGGGATGAAGTTGATGCCGAACTCCGCGCCCTCGACCTCGTTCACGGTCAGCGAGGTGCCGTTGAGCGCCACCGACCCTTTCGGCGCGATGAACCGCTTGAGCGTCTCGGGCGCGCGAAGGCGCACGCGGGTGCTGTCGCCCTCGTCGGTGATCGACACCACCTCGGCCACGCCGTCGACGTGACCCGAGACGATATGGCCGCCAAGCTCGTCACCCACCGTGAGCGCGCGTTCGAGATTGATGCGGTAGCCGATCGACCACGCCCCGATATTGGTCTTCGACACCGTCTCGGCGCTGATCTCCACGTCGAACCAGTCGGCGCCGGTCTGCACCACGGTCAGGCAGACCCCGTCGCAGGCGATGGAAGCCCCGAGGTCGATCCCCGAGGTCACGTAGGACGTGGCGATCCGCGCCCTGAGGTCGCCCCGCTGATGCAATTCGCGCACTTCGCCGATATCGGTCACGATTCCGGTGAACATTTGCTTCCCCCGAGCCGGAAGGTCCGGCCTTAATTTCGCCTAAGGGGCCCGCTAACGTGCCCCGCAAATACGAGGCGGGTGATAGTCCGAAGGTATGAGTTACGCAACCGGAGAGCGACGGGTCTTCCTGTTCCTGCAGGGCCCCCATGGACCTTTCTTCCACCGGCTGGGCGCGATGCTGCGCCGGACCGGGGCAGAGGTCTGGCGCGTCGGCTTCAATGCCGGCGACCGCGCCTTCTGGTTCCATCCCAAGAGCTACCTGCCCTATCGTGGCGCGCCAGATGACTGGCGCGCCCATATCTCGCAGCTCTTCACCGAGAAGGGCGTCACCGACCTGGTGCTCTACGGCGATGTCCGCCGCATCCATGCCGAGGCCATCGAAGAGGCCCGCGCCCGCGGTCTGACCGTGCATGTCTTCGAAGAGGGCTACATGCGGCCCTACTGGGTCACCTACGAGCGCGACGGCGCCAACGGCCATTCCCGCCTGATGCAGATGTCGGTCGCCGACATGCGCGCCGCGCTCGAGATGTCGGATATGGAAGCCCCGCTGCCGCCCGCGCATTGGGGCGACATGCGCCATCACATCTTCTACGGCGCGCTCTACCACTGGTTCGTGATGTTCCGGAACGGCGACTACCGCAATTTCCGGCCCCATCGCGCGATCCCGGTGACCAAGGAATTTCAGCTCTATGTCCGCCGCCTGCTCCTGATGCCCTGGAGCTGGGCCGACCGGATGATCGCGCAGGCGCGGATCCGGATGGGCGGGTTCCCCTACCACCTGGCGCTCCTGCAGCTCGAACACGATGCGAGCTTCCAGCAGCATTCGCCCTTCGCCACCCTGCCCGAGTTTCTCGAAGAGGTGATGATCGGCTTCGCCCAGGGTGCGCCGGGTCACCACCACCTTGTCTTCAAGGCCCACCCGCTCGAGGACGGGCGCGTGCCGGTGCGCCGGACGATCCGCGACCTCGCCCGCCGCCACGGCGTCTCGGACCGGGTGCATTACGTGCGCGGCGGCAAGCTGGCGCAGCTCCTGAACGACGCGCGCACTGCCGTGACCGTGAACTCCACCGCCGCCCAGCAGGTGCTCTGGCGCGGCATTCCGCTGAAGGTCTTCGGACGCGCGGTCTACGACAAGCCCGAGTTCGTCTCGACCCAAAGCCTGGCCGAATTCTTCGCCGCGCCCTCGCGCCCCGACCACCGCGCCTATACCGATTACCGCCGCTTCCTTCTGGAAACGAGCCAGTTGCCCGGCGGCTTCTACTCGGCCCGCGGCCGCCGCCAGCTTCTGCGCCAGGTGGTTGACATGATGCTCGCCACAGACGATCCCTACGATGCGTTTGCCCGTGGCACCGCGGCTCCGCGGCAACAGTTGCGCGTCGTGGTCTGAGAGCTTTTTGCCGCAACCCTTCCCCATCCTTGGATTTTTCGCTAGCCTCGCCGAAAAACGTGCAGGCAGAATAATAATCAGGTCGAGGAGACCGAGCAGTGAACCGTTCCACCAGACGCTGGGCGCGCTCCGTCGCGCTCCTTGCCGCCGTTTCGGTGCTGGCCTCCTGTGGCCTTCCGCGCACCGGTCCCAACAAGAACGAAATCTTCGCAGGCTCGGTGCAGAGGGAAGGCGACGCCTTCATCGTCGCGGTCAACGACCGGGTGACCCGCGCCACCGCCGTCGTCCCGGCACTGGGCTTCTCGGAGGCGTTTCTCAACGCGGGCCAGATCGGCTCGGACATCATCAATCCCGGCGATACGCTCGGCCTGACGATCTGGGAAAACGTCGATGACGGCCTTCTCGCCGCCGACGCGACAAATGCCACGATCCTCGAGGAAGTGCAGGTCGACGGCTCCGGCTTCATCTTCGTGCCTTACGCGGGCCGTATCCGCGCCGCGGGCAACACGCCCGAGGCCATCCGCCGGATCATCACCAACCGGCTCGCCGACCAGACCCCCGATCCGCAGGTGCAGGTGCGCCGTCTCGCAGGCGACGGCTCGACCGTCCGGCTGCTCGGCGCCGTCGGCGGCCAGGGCGTCTACCCGATCGAACGCCCGACCCGCACGCTCGCCGCGATGCTGGCCCAGGCCGGCGGCGTGACGATCTCTCCCGAGATCGCGCAGGTGAAGGTCCAGCGCGGCCATCGCACCGATACGATCTGGTTCTCCGATCTCTTCGACAATCCGCATCTCGACATCGCGCTGCGCAACGGCGACACGATCCTCGTCGAGGAAGACTCCCGCGCCTTCACCGCGCTCGGCGCGACCGGCACCCAGGCGCAGGTCGCCTTCGAGACCCAGACGCTCTCGGCGCTCGAGGCCATCGCGCAGGTCGGCGGGCTCGTGCCCTCCGCCGCCGATCCCACGGGCGTCTTCGTGTTCCGCAACGAACCGGCCGAGATCGCCAACCAGGTGCTCGGACGCACCGACCTGATCGGTGCCCAGCGCCTGGTTTACGTGCTCGATCTCACGCGCCCGAACGGCATGTTCATGGCCCGCGATTTCGTCATCCGCGACGCCGACACGCTCTACGTCACCGAAGCGCCCTTCACCCAGTGGAACAAGACCATCTCCGCGGTGACCGGCACCCTGACCAGCGCCACCACGGTCTCCGCCGCCTCGACCACGCTCGGCGGAGGCTGACCCCTTGTCTGGCCCCGCGCCGGAGGAGATCGACGCCGGGGCCGACACGCCCCGGCGTCTGTGCGTTTACACCGGCGGTTTTCTCCTTAACCGCGGCCTGCGCCGGAGCCTCGCGCTGGCGGGCTGGCAGGTCGCGCTGTGCAAGCCCCGCCCCGGCGACACGATCGGCATCTGGGGCGCGTCACCCCGCGCCTGGCGCGGCGAGCGGGTGGCCGAGGCGACCGGCGCGCCGATCCTCAGGATCGAGGACGCCTGGCTGCGCTCGCTCTTTCCGGGCCGCGCCGGAGAGCGCCCCTTCGGCCTCCTCTTCGATCACACCGGTCTGCATTTCGACGCCGCGCGCCCCTCCGATCTCGAGACCCTGCTCGCCACGCACCCGCTCGACGACACGGCGCTTCTTGACCGGGCCCGGGGCGCCATCGACTGGCTGCGCCGGTCTCATCTGACGAAATACGCGGCCACCGATCCCGAGGCCGAGCTGCCCGCGCCCGGCTATGTGCTGGTGATCGACCAGGTGGCGGGCGATGCCTCCGTCACCGCCTCGGGCGGCGATGCGAACCGCTTCCGCGAGATGCTCTTTGCCGCGCGCGACGAACACCCCGGCGCGCGGATCGTGGTCAAAACCCATCCCGAGACCGCGCAGGGCTTCCGTCCCGGTCATCTCAAGCCCGCCGACCTGATGGGCTGCGAGATCTGCGACACATCCGTCTCCCCCTGGGCGCTTCTCGAGGGCGCCGTCGCGGTCTACACGCTCTCATCCCAGATGGGGCTTGAAGCGCTCCTCGCCGGGCATCGCCCGAGGGTCTTCGGCACGCCCTTCTACGCGGGCTGGGGCCTGACCGAGGACGAGACCACCCTGCCTCGCCGCGGCCGCGCACTAACCCGCGCGCAGCTCGTCGCCGCCGCCTATCTCATCTATCCCACCTGGATCGACCCGGCCCGGGACCGTGTCTGCAGCTTCGAAGAGGCCGCTGCCCAGCTCGACGCAGAGACCCGCGCCTGGCGCGAGGACCGCAAGGGCTGGACCGCCTCCGGCATGCGGCTCTGGAAGCGCCCTGCCCTACAGCGCGTCTTCGGTCGTCACGCGCCGGTGCGGTTCACCGACAGCCCACGCCCAGGCACGCCGCACATGGCCTGGGCCGCGAGCGCCCCGCCCGAGGCGCGTCTCCATCGTCTCGAGGACGGGTTCCTCCGCTCCCGCGGCCTCGGCGCCGAGCTCGTGCCGCCGCTCTCCCTCGCGCTCGATCCCGACGGCATCTATTACGACCCCGCGCACCCCTCGCGGCTCGAACAGCTGATCGCTGCAAGCCCCAAGCTTGCCCCCGACCAGATCGACCGCGCCACGAAACTGATCGCCTTTCTCACCCGAGCGAAGCTCACCAAGTACAATCTCCCCGGCTCTCTACCCGATCTGCCCGAGCGCGGCACCGCCCCGCGCATCCTCGTGCCCGGCCAGGTCGAGGATGACGCCTCGATCCGCCTCGGCACCGGCGAGACCCGCACCAACGAGGCGCTCCTCGCCCGCACACGCGCCGAGAACCCCGATGCCCTGATCCTCTGGAAGCCTCATCCCGATGTCGTGGCAGGCCTGCGCCCCGGCGCGGTCGAGAGCCCCGAACGCTACGCCGATCTCACCGTGACGGGCGATATCGCCATGCTCATGGACCATGTCGACCAGGTCTGGACCCTGACCTCGCTCGCGGGCTTCGAGGCGCTCCTGCGCGGCATCCCCGTCACCACGCTCGGCGCGCCCTTCTACGCGGGCTGGGACCTCACCCGCGATCTCGGGACCGTGCCCGAACGCCGCCGCCGCGGTCCCCGTCCGAGCCTCGAAGGCCTCGTCCACGCCACTCTCATCGACTATCCGCGCTATGTCGACCCGGTCTCGGGCCGCCCCTGCCCGGTCGAAACCGTGGCCCAGCGGCTGACCCGGGACGAGATCCCCGCCCCCGGCCCGTTCAACCGCAGCCTCTCGAAGCTCCAGGGCCTCTTCGCCACCCGCGCGCATCTCTGGCGCCGCTGACCACCCACAGCCCAAAGGCCAGCCGCAACGCGCCCGCCCCCTGATGCTTCTCTTTTTCCCAAATACCGCCGGGGGTGAATTGGCCGAAGGCCAAGAGGGGGCAGCGCCCCCTCCCCCGCTCACCCCACGGTCACACCTCGTCGGGGAAGTGCTTCATCACCAGCCGGATCGGGTTCGGCGCGGCCTGGCCCAGGCCGCAGATCGAGGCATCGACCATCGCCTGGCTCAGCTCCTCCAGAAGATCGCGATCCCAGCGCTCCGCCGACATCAGCTTGACCGCCTTTTCGCAGCCGACGCGACAGGGCGTGCATTGCCCGCAGCTTTCATCCTCGAAGAAGCGCAGCATGTTGAGCGCCGCGTCCTTGGCGGAATCCTTGTCGGACAGCACCACGACCGCCGCCGAGCCGATGAAGGAGCCATGCGGCTGGAGCATGTCGAAATCGAGCGGGATGTCGTCCATCGACGCAGGCAGCAGGCCCGAGGACGGGCCGCCCGGCTGGTAGGCCTTGAAGGCATGGCCGTCGAGCATGCCGCCCGCCGCCTCGATCACGTCGCGGATGGTCGAGCCCGCGGGCAGAAGATGCACCCCCGGCGACTTGACCCGGCCCGAGACCGAGAACGAGCGCAGCCCCTTGCGGCCGTTCTTCTCATGCGCGCTCAGGACCTCGGGGCCTTCGCGGCAGACGCGCGCGACCCAGTAGAGCGTCTCGATATTATGGGCGAGCGTCGGGCGCCCGAAGACGCCGACCTGCGCGACATAGGGCGGGCGGTGCCGTGGCAGGCCGCGCTTGCCCTCGATCGACTCAATCATCGCGCTTTCCTCGCCGCAGATATAGGCGCCCGCGCCGCGGCGCAGGTCGATATATCCCGGCTCCACGATCCCTGCCGTCTCCAGCTTGCCGATCTCGCGGGCGAGGATCTCAAGAACCGCCGGATATTCGTCGCGCATGTAGAGAAAGACGCGCTCGGCCTCGACCGCCCAGGCGGCGATCAGCATGCCTTCGAGAAAGAGATGCGGCACCCGCTCGAGATAGTAGCGGTCCTTGAAGGTGCCCGGCTCGCCCTCGTCACCATTGACGGCCAGGTAGCGCGGACCGGCCTCGGCCCGGACGAAGCCCCATTTCTTGCCCGAGGGAAATCCCGCGCCGCCAAGCCCTCGCAGGCCGGAGGAGGCGACCTTGTCCTGAACCGCCTCCCAGTCGCCCGTCGCGCGCAGCTCCTTCAGCACCGCGTAGCCGCCGCCCTCGACATAGGCCTCGAACCCCTCGTAGTCGGGCACATGCGCATGGGTGTCGCCAGCTTCGATCGCGGCGGCGACCTTTTCGGGCGTGGCGTGGTCGATATGGTTGTGGCCGAGCTCCAGCACCGGCGCGGTGTCGCAGCGGCCCATGCAGGGCGCGCGCAGGACCCGGACCTCCGAGGCGTCGAGACCGTCTTCGAGCGCCTTCAGCAGCGCCTCGGCCCCCGCCAGTTCGCAGGAGAGCGAGTCGCAGACGCGGATGGTCAGAGCCGGCGGCGGCGTCTCGCCTTCGCGCACCACGTCGAAATGCGCGTAGAAGCTCGCGACCTCGTAGACCTCGGCCATCGGCAGGCGCATCTCCTCGGCGAGCGCGCGCAGATGCGCGGCCGAGAGATGGTTGAAGCGATCCTGGATCAGGTGCAGGAACTCGATCAGCAGGTCGCGCCGACGCGGCCGCTCGCCCAGAAGATCGCGGACATCCGCGAGCGCCGCATCGTCGAGCTGGCGCCCCTTCGGCGTCGGACGGCCCTTGCCCGGCGCGCGTTTCCAAACGCCCTTTTCGTCGTCGAGTGCCATGTGACCGATGTCTCCCTGTCGCGAACTGGCCGGACCCTAGCGCCCCTCTGCGCGGATTTCGTGCCCAAAACGACACGTCTCGCGCGGAGCACGACCCTCCGGGGGTCGTGTTTTGGCCCGATGCGTGTCGAGATTTTCCGATAGGTATCACGTCGCGCCCCGCGCGCTTAACACCGCCAAAAGGATTGGCCCGGCTCAGATGTCCCGCTTCGCCCCGATCACGCTCGCGCCCGTGGCGCTTTTGGCGCTCGGGCTCGCCCTTGGCGGGCTCGCGGCCTGGGCGGCGCTTTGCTACATCACCGTCTTCACCTTCTTCATGGACCGGATCGTGGCGATCGCCGCGCCCGACGATCCGGGCGTCGAGTTTCCCTCGGGCCGCGGCTTGTCAGTTGTGCTGGGGCTCGTGCATCTGCCGCTTCTCTGGGGCGGGATCGTGGTGCTCGCGTCGGGCAGCCATCCGCTACCCAGCGCGCTGGCGCTCTTCGTGGCGCTGTCGCTCTTTTTCGGTCAGGTCTCGAACTCGAACGCGCATGAGCTGATCCACGCCCCGTCGCGGGCGCGGCGAAGGCTCGGGGTGCTGATCTATGTCTCGCTCCTCTTCGGCCACCACGTCTCGGCCCATACCCGCGTTCATCATGTGCATGCCGCCAGCGCGCGCGACCCGAACTCCGCCCGGTTGGGCGAAGGCTTCTGGGCTTTTGCCGCGCGTGCCTGGATCGGCTCGTTCCGCGAAGGCTGGCGGGCCGAAAGCCGCCTGCGCGCCGGCCGCGGGGGGCTGCATCCCTATCTCGTCTACGGCGCGGGCTCCGTCGCCGCGCTGGCGCTCTCGGCGGCGCTTGCCGGGGGCGCCGGGGTCGCGGTGCACCTGGCACTGGCGGCCTATGCCCAGCTTCAGCTTCTCCTGTCCGACTATGTCCAGCATTACGGCCTCAGGCGGGCCGAGGCCGCGCCCGGGCGGCTCGAGCCGGTCGGGCCGGAGCACAGCTGGAACGCCCCGCACGGCTTTTCCGCCGGGCTGATGCTGAACGCTCCGCGCCATTCGGATCATCACGCCGCCCCGTCGCGCGCCTATCCGGGCCTGAGGCTCGACCGCGCGGCGATGCCAATGCTGCCGCATTCGCTGCCGGTCATGGCCGTCCTGGCGCTGGTGCCGCCGATCTGGCGCCGGGTGATGGACCGCCGCGCCCGCGCCTGGAGCGCTCCGGCGGAGCCGCGCTGACCGCCCCTTCGGCCCGGCTTCCGTCTGGCGCGACGCTCTGTCAGACTGCACCCATGCGATTGGCTCCTCTCCTTCTCCTTCTGACCTCCACCGCTCTCGGCGCCGCTGCCGAGACGCCGATGACTGCCGCGGAATTCGACGCCTATGTGACCGGCAAGACGCTCTTTTTCGGCTCGGGCGGACAAGCCTACGGGGCCGAGGAATACAAGCCCGACCGCCGGGTCATCTGGTCGTTTCTCGACGGCGATTGCCGCGAGGGCGAATGGTACCCGTCGGGCGAGCAGATCTGCTTCACCTATGTCCACGATCCCGACCCGCAATGCTGGAGCTTCTACCGCGCCCCCGGCGGGCTGCGGGCGGTGTTCGAGAACGATCCCACCCGCACCGTGCTCTACGAGGCGCGCCAGAGCGCCGAGCCGATGTGGTGCCTCGGGCCCGAGGTCGGCGTCTGACGGCAGATGTCCTGGGGGCTGTCTGCCCCCAGACCCCCGAGGAATATTTCTGGACAGATGAAACCAGTCGCGTGGCGCTCTTGTCCGTGATGGGGGCGCGGGCCGGTCGTCAGGGATCGAAGCGGTATCCGAAGCGCGCGATGTCGGTGGCGCAATCCTCGGCGACGAGGGCGGCTGTCATGTCGTCGTAATAGCTGCGCCAGTCGGCGGCCCGGGCGGAGGCGTTTTCGTGCCCGATCTCGAGCGCGAAGCCCAGGTGATCCTCGAAGGCGCCGATGTCGTCGGCAAGCGTCTCGAGTCGCAGGAAGAGCGTCGGGGCCTCGAGCCCGGTTGAGCCCGTCACGTAGGAAGCATAAGGCGCGGACGCGATGCTGGTCCGGATCGTCGGATGCGCGAGGAAGCCCGCGAAGGGCAAGTCCTTCGAAAGCGCCACGGCCGGGTGCGCGAAGCTCTGGGCCTGGAGCCAGTGATAATAACTCACCATGCGGTCCCAGGGGTTGCGCACGAGCGTCACCACGAGGCAGTCGGACAGGACATCGTCGGGCAGGACCCCCTCGATATCGGCGAGGGTCGCGTGTTTCCAGAGGCGCCCCCGCGCCGAGAGGCCCTTGAGCCGGCCGCGTCGCCGGACTGCCTTGGGGGTGTCGCCGATCAGGATGTCGTCCTTCATCGCCCGCGCCTCGAGCGCCGCCGCGAGAGAGGTGCCGCCGGTCTTGGGGATGTGGACGAAGATGTAGCGGCGGCCGGGCGAGACGATCATGCCGCCTTGGTAGCGCGGCGGCGCGCGCCGGGGAATCCCCTTCCGACCGATGTCGCGTTTGCCGTGCCCCGGGGGGCCGCTATCTTGGGAAGAAACCCAGGATAAAAGAAGGGACACTGATCATGGGATGGCTGCCGGATGAAAGCGGTCTCGAGAAGACCGCGGCCAATTACGTACCTCTCACACCGCTTTCCTTCCTCGTGCGCGCGGCTCAGGTCTTTCCCGAGCAGACCGCCCTTGTTTACGGCGAGACGCGCCGGACCTATGCCGAGCATCGCGCGCGGATCTCGCGGCTGGCCTCGGCCCTGCGCGACAAGGGCATAAAGAGCGGCGACGTGGTCGCGACGATCCTGCCGAACGTGCCGCCCCAGGCCGAGGCGCATTTCGGCGTGCCCGCCATGGGCGGTGTCCTGAACACGATCAACACCCGTCTCGACGTCGACACGGTCGCCTATATCTTCGACCATGCCGGGGCGAAGATGGTTCTGGTCGACAGCCAGTTCCTCGAACTGGCCGAAGAGGCCGCGGACCGGATGGAGGGCACTGCGCCGATCTTCATCGAGTGTTCCGACGACCAGGCCGGGCGCAAGGCCTCGGGCCGCCACATGACCTACGAGGAGTTGATGGAGAGCGGCGATCCCGAGGCCGCCTGGGACTGGCCCGAGGACGAGTGGGAATCGATCTCGATCAACTACACCTCCGGCACCACCGGGCGGCCCAAGGGTGTCGTCTACCACCACCGCGGCGCCTATCTGAACGCGATGGGCCAGGTGATCTCGTGGCGCATGGTGCTGAACCCGGTCTATCTGACCATCGTGCCGCTCTTTCACTGCAATGGCTGGTGCCACACCTGGATGATGCCTCTGGTCGGCGGCACGCTGGTCTGCTGCCGCGACATCCAGGCCAAGCCGATCTTCGATGCCATCGCCGACGAGGGCGTCACCCATTTCGGCGGAGCGCCGATCGTTCTGAACACGCTGATCAACGCCAAGGACGGCGACAAGCGGGAGTTCGACCACATCGTCGAGGTCTTCACCGCCGGTGCGCCGCCGCCGCCCTCGACGCTCAAGCGGATCGAGCCGATGGGGTTCAACGTCACCCATGTCTACGGCCTGACCGAGACCTACGGCCCGGCCACAGAATGCACCTGGAAGCCGATGTGGGACGGGCTCGAGGGCGACGAGCGCGCCGCGGTCAAGGCGCGCCAGGGTGTGGCCATGCCGTTCATAGAGAACAACACCGTGATGGACCCCGAGACGATGAGCGAGGTCGCCCATGACGGCGAGACGCAGGGCGAGATCATGTATCGCGGCAATGGCGTGATGAAGGGGTACTACAAGGACCCCGAGAAGACCGCCGAGAGCTTCGAGGGCGGCTACTATCACACCGGCGACCTCGCGGTCCTGGAAAAGGACGGCTACATCCGCATCGCCGACCGCGCCAAGGACATCATCATCTCGGGTGGCGAGAACATCTCGTCGGTCGAGGTCGAGGGCGTGATCGCGGGGCACGAGGCGGTGTCGCTCTGCGCCGTTGTGGCAAAGCCCGACGAGAAATGGGGCGAGGTGCCCTGTGCGTTTGTCGAACTCAAGGACGGGTGCGAGGCGACCGAGGAGGAGCTGATCGCCTTTGCCCGAAAGACGCTGGCCGGGTTCAAGACACCGAAGAAAGTGGTGTTCAAGGAACTGCCCAAGACCTCGACCGGCAAGATCCAGAAGTTCGAACTGCGCCAGGAAGCCAAGACGCTCTGAGCCGGGTCCTCCGTCCCTGCCGCGTGCATCGCGGCGGGGATGGAAGTGCGGTCATCGCGGCTTTTGTCAGGCCAGTGAGCAGGCCCGCCCTCGTGCCGCAGGCAGCGCAGGATCTCATACCTTCTGGATTTGCGTGACCGATTTTCCCGTCGCATGTCTCACGCGAACCGGAGCCTGTTGCCGCCAGCCGCAACCTACATTCAAACACCGCGCCTTGGCTCCACCTTATGGCTCGGCGGCCTCCGCAACCGTCTTTTCCTTGATGCTTCTGAACGCTGGCGTCGACCACCCTCAGCGATACAGCGCAAGAAGCTGGACCGGAATCCGGCAGCCACAAGCTCAAGGACACGTGCCCGCCAGACCGCAGCAGGTGCAAAAGATCTCCAACACCCAGCGCTGCACATCACTACCGCTAGCGGCTCGGGGCGCGTTGCCCGCAACACTTCGCCATGCTAGCGTCGCGCTCGAGCAGGCGGGACAGCCCTTCGGACATGACAGCTCTGACCGAGTATCAACGGCTTGAGGCGACCGGCCTCTGGCGGCCCGCGCCGGGTGAACAGCGGCGCGAGGTCATCGTCTCGCTCGGCGATGCCACCCTGACCCTGTCCGATCTCAACGAGCGCGCCCTGACCCATTGGTCGCTCGCGGCACTGGAGCGCGGCAGCGCGCGCGGGACGCTGCCGGCGAGCTTCCATCCCGATGGCGATCCCGGCGAGACGCTGGAGATCGGCGAGGACGGCGTCGAGATGATCGACGCGCTCGATCGGATCATCCGCGCCGTCGATCGCAGGCGCCCGCATCCGGGCAAGCTTCGGCTCTGGATCGGCCTCGGGCTCGCCGCCGCGGTCACGCTGGCCGCCATCTTCTGGCTGCCGGGTGCGCTTCTGGATACCGCGCTGCGGGTCGTCCCGCAGGCGCAACGCTCCGATATCGGCGAGGCTCTTCTTGACCGGATCGCGCGGGTGTCCGGCCAGCCCTGCGCCTCGCCCGAGGCGCGCGAGCCGCTCCGCCGCCTCGCGACGCGCCTGCTCGGGCCGGGCCGCGCGAACGATCTGGTGGTGCTGCGCGACGGGGTCGAGACCACGGCGCATCTGCCCGGCGGCACGATCCTCATCGGACGCGCGGTGGTCGAGGATCCGCAGGACCCCGATGTCACCGCGGGCTACATCCTCGCCGAGGCGCTTCGGGCCGAGAGCGGCGCGCCGCTGCGCGCACTCCTGTCGGAGGCCGGTCTCTGGTCGTCGCTGACGCTCCTGACCACCGGCAGCCTGCCGGGCTCGGCGCTCGACCGTTATGCCGAACGGGTGCTGACGCAGCCTCCGGCACCCGTCCAGCCGTCCCGGCTTCTTGCCGCGTTCGACAAGGCCGAGCTGCGCTCCACCCCCTATGCCTATGCGCTGGATGTGACCGGGGAGACGGTGCTGGGGCTGATCGAGGCCGATCCCCGCGCCGTCTCGGGAAGCCGCGAGGTCCTGCCGGACGCCGATTGGCTGCGGCTGCAGGCGATCTGCGGCGGCTGATCCCACGCCTACGCGGATTGGCGGGTCCGGCCACCCGTGCTAGGACGACGAGGGACGCGAGGAGCGGAACACCATGCCGGACAGCGAGCTTCTGATTGGGTCCTGGCGCATGCTCAGCTGGACCCGCACCGCGGTGTCGACCGGCGAGACGCGCGATGCGCTCGGACCGGATCCCATCGGCTACATCGCCTATCACCGCGACGGGCGAATGATGGCCACGGTGATCTGCCGCGATCGGCCCGCGCCCGGTCCGGACGGGTGGACCACCGACGAGAAAGCCCAACTCTTCGACAGCATGCTCGCCTATGTTGCGCAGTGGCGGCTCGACGGCGATACGGTCGTCCACGAGGTCGACGGGTCGTGGAATCCAAACTGGGGCGGCGCGCTCAGTCGTCCGTTCACGCTGGACGGCAATCGGCTGACCATCTCGGGCGCGCCAGGCATCGACCCGGCCACCGGCGAAGAGGTCGTCTATCGCATGGAATTCGTCCGCGTGGACGGCTGACCTGACCGGGCGAGGAGACAGAAAAATGGCCGGAGGTCTCCCCCCGGCCGAGCTCTCGCCTTACGTGCCGTCCCTTACTGGACGATCTTGAGGATCTCCGTCTCGGCCTCGCCCCGGACAAGACGCCGCGGCACCTCGTTGGTCCAGAGCTTCTGGGTCGCGTAGTAGCCGGCGACCGACATGTTGGCGCGATGCGGGTTGAGGCGGTCATCGTCCCAGGCGGGCTTGTAGCCGCGCGGGACCGTCACCGGCACGGAATTCACCGCCCGGCGCTCATCGCGGACATGCCGCGGCAGGATACGGGTCGACCCGGCCAGCGTGGCCTGGGCCTCGGGCTGGGTCGGCGTGACGCGGACCGCCGGAGCGGCGGAGCGCGCGATCACGGTCACCGGGTTCTCCGCCTGCGGGCCGCAGCGCACCGGGTAGCGGCCGCCATTGCCGAGATAGTCGCGCGAGATGCCGGTGATCCCCGGGCAGACCCCGGCATCGGTCGGGGCCACGACGATGGTGCGGGGCTTCGGGACCGGCTTGGCCGCGGGCTTCGGAGCCAGAACCACCGGAGGTGCCGCGCGGACGGGGCGCTGCGCCACGACGATCGGTGCGGCGACGGGCTTCGAGGCCGGGCGCTTGATCACCGGAACAGCGACCTGGCGCGGTGCTGGCGCAGGTGCGATGCGCACCGGCGCCGGTGCGGGTGTCGGCTGGGGCGCTGCGCGCACGGTGCGCACCGGAGCG
>NZ_JBHTMU010000041.1:0-34676 GCF_042679605.1 Litorisediminicola beolgyonensis | reverse complement strand
CCAGCTCGGCCCGTGGACAGGTCAGGAATGCCGCCCGCGAAGCCTCCGAGACCTCGGCGCGCCGGGCACGCGCGCGGGCCAGCCGCTCAAGACCGTCCTCCGCGAGCGCGCGCACGCCCTCCGGTCGGCCATCGACCAGCGGCACACGGCCCTGACGTTCCAGCTCCGGCACCGCCGACAGGAAGCCCGCCAGACCGACCGCGTAGCCCGCATCGAGCGCGACCTCGCTCGGACAGGGCCCGAGCGCCCCCGCGGCGGCGCAGAGAAGATGCCCGCCGGTTTCCTCGAGATACTGTGTCAGGTGGGCGGCATCCTCGAACGGGTCCCGGTAGATGTCCCAGCGCCGCGCCGCGACCAGCCGGTCGAGGAGCGCCGCGCCCTCGGCATCCAGCGCATGTGCCAAGGGCGTGACCACCTCGTGCCGCCGCACAACGCCGCCCGAGGCGATCTCGTCCAGTGCGTCGCGCCACCATTGCAGCCGCATCTCGGCGATCATCGTCTCTTGCGTGACCCAGGGCGCGCGCGCCACTTCGAGGTTGAAGGCGTAGATCGCGAAAAGCACCGGGCGCGCGGCAACCGGCGCGGCCATCGCGGCGCGAAACCGCTCGGGATCGCCGCGCTCGACCAGCCCGGCGCAGGCCATGACGTCGGGATCGAGCCTCATGCGGCGGCGGCGATGCCGCGATCCCGCACCAGCTTCCAGCGCACCGCATCCAAAAGCGCCTCGAAGCTTGCGTCGACAATGTTGGCCGACACCCCGACGGTCGACCAGCGCCGCCCCTGCCCGTCCTCGCTGTCGATGATGACGCGGGTGACGGCCTCGGTGCCGCCCTGGGTGATGCGCACCTTGAAGTCGATCAGGCGCATGTCCTCGATCGCGTCCGAATAGCGCCCGAGATCCTTGGCGAGCGCCTTGGAGAGCGCGTTGACCGGACCCCGGTCGGCGCCGGTCTCGTCCATCGACTCGGAGACCGAGAGCCGCTTCTCGCCGTCGATCTTGACCACCACCACGGCCTCGGAGAGCGAGACCATGCGGTTTTCCTTGTTCTTCCGGCGCTCCACCGTCACGCGGTAGCGCTTGACCTCGAAGAAATCGACCTCTTCGCCCAGCTCGCGCCGCGCCAGAAGCTCGAAGCTGCCCTGCGCGGTGTCATAGGCGTAGCCCTCGGCCTCGCGGGCCTTCACCACCTCGAGGATATGCGCCAGACGCGGATCGCCCGCGGGCACGTCGATCCCCGCTTCCGAGAGGCGGCGGCGCAGGTTCGACTGACCGGCCTGGTTCGACATCGGGATGAAGCGGCGATTGCCGACCGTCTCGGGCGGGATGTGTTCGTAGGTCGAAGGATCCTTGAGGATCGCCGAGGCATGCAGCCCCGCCTTGTGCGCAAAGGCCGAGGCGCCGACATAGGCGAGCTGTTTCAGCGGCACCCGGTTCAGAACGTCGTCGAGCATCCGCGAGAGCCGCGTCAGCCCCTCGAGCGCCTCTTCGCTGACGCCGGTCTCGAAGCGGCTGGCATAGGGCTCTTTCAAAAGGAGCGTCGGGATCAGGGAGACGAGGTTGGCGTTGCCGCAGCGCTCGCCCAAACCGTTGAGCGTGCCCTGGATCTGGCGCGCGCCCGCATCGACCGCGGCCAGCGATCCCGCCACCGCCATCTCGGTGTCGTTATGGGTGTGGATGCCGAGCCGGTCGCCGGGAATTCCAGCCGCGATCACCTCTTCGACCACGCGCCCGATCCGGTCGGGCAGCGTGCCGCCATTGGTGTCGCAGAGCACGATCCAGCGCGCGCCAGCCTGAAGCGCGGCGTGGAGCGCCTCGAGCGCGTAATCGGGATTGGCGGCGAAGCCGTCGAAGAAATGCTCCGCATCGAAGAGCGCCTCGCGCCCCTGCGCCACGAGATGGGCGACCGAGGCGCGGATGTTCTCGGTGTTCTCCGCGAGCGTGATGCCCAGCGCCTTGCTGACATGGTAGTCATGGGTCTTGCCGACGAGGCAGACGGCCGGGGTCCCGGCATTCAGCACACCCGCGAGCACATCGTCGTTTTCGGCCGAGCGGCCCGCGCGCTTGGTCATCCCGAAGGCGGTCATCGTCGCGCGGGTCTTGGGCGCGGCGTCGAAAAAGGCCGAATCCGTCGGGTTCGCCCCGGGCCAGCCGCCTTCGATGTAATCGACGCCAAGCCGGTCGAGCGCCTCGGCGATGCGGATTTTCTCGGCGGTCGAGAACTGCACGCCCTGCGTCTGCTGCCCGTCGCGCAGCGTGGTGTCGTAGAGAGAGAGGCGCTCTTTCATCGGGTCCTCCGAGGACACAGGAGCAAGGTTTGACAGTGGGTCATCCCAGAGCCTCCAAGCTCGCAGGATCGAAGCCCGGCCCGGGCAGAAGCGTGACGCCGTCCTTGGACATGCGCACCTCGACGCCCGCGGCCATGAGCACGGATTTCAGCCGGTCGACCTGGGTGAAATCCTTGCTCTCCATGGCCTGGGCGCGCGCGGTCGCGAGGCGGGTTTCCCATTCGGACAGATCCACGGTCTCGCCCCCGGCCCAATCCCCCAGGGTGTCGGTCAGGAGCCCCATGATCTCGGCCCCGGCCCTTAGCCCGGCTGCATCGCCCTCGGCGGCCAGCCGGTGCAGCTCTGTCAGCGCGCCCGCGCTGTTCAGGTCATCCGCCAGTGCCGCCACCACCGCCTCAGGCACCGGCCCGGGGGCAACGCCCTCGGTCAGGGCGCGCCATTTGCGCAGCGTCGCCTCGGCCTCGCCGCGCTTCTTCTCGGTCCAGTCCATCGGCTTGCGGTAATGGATCGAGAGCATGACGAAACGCATCACCTCGCCCGGCACGCCCTGGTCCAGAAGATCGCGGACGGTGAAAAAATTGCCCAGCGACTTGGACATCTTCTTGCCCTCGACCTGCAGCATCTCGTTATGGAGCCAGACCCGCGCGAACTCGCCCTCGGGATGCGCGCAGGCCGATTGCGCGATCTCGTTCTCGTGATGCGGGAACATCAGGTCGTTGCCGCCGCCATGGATGTCGAAGCTCTCGCCCAGAAGCGCGCCCGCCATCGCCGAGCACTCGATATGCCAGCCGGGCCGCCCGCGTCCCCAGGGGCTGTCCCAGCCGGGAAGGCCCTCGCTCGAGGGCTTCCACAGCACGAAATCCATCGGGTTGCGCTTGTAGGGCGCGACCTCGACCCGGGCGCCCGCGATCATGTCCTCGACCGAGCGGCCCGAGAGCGCGCCGTAGCGCTCGTAGCTCTCGACCGAGAAGAGCACGTGTCCCTCGGCCGCGTAGGCATGACCGCTTTCGATCAACCCTTCGATCATCGCGACCATCTCGCCGATATAGCGCGTGGCGCGCGGCATCTCGTCGGGATCGAGCGCGCCCACCGCCCGCATGTCATCGAGATACCAGCCGATCGTCTCTTCGGTGATTTCGCCGATCGAGCGCCCGCTCTCGGCCGCCCGCGCGTTGATCTTGTCGTCGACGTCGGTGAAGTTCCGCACATAGGTCACATGCGCCTCGCCGTAGACATGGCGCAGGAGCCTGAAGAGCAGGTCGAAGACGATCACCGGCCGCGCGTTGCCCAGATGCGCGCGGTCGTAGACGGTCGGCCCGCAGACATACATCCGCACGTTCTGCGGATCGAGCGGGGTGAAGAGGTCTTTCTTCCGGGTCTTCGTGTTCGTCAGCCGGATGTCCATCGGCACGGGTCCTCATGCGCCTGATCTGGCGGGGGTCCGAGTTGGTCCGGGTGAGGAGACAAAAGGGAGCGCCCGCCTTGTGTTCAGCGGATAATGCAGCCAATCGTGGGGATGCAGATGCTCATGGGCGTTCGCATAGCACCCCCTCCCGTCCCTCGCAAGCGTGGCGCGCATGGCCTCTCCGGTCTCCTCGATCCGCAATCTCGGCCCCGCGATGGAGGCTTCCTGCGCGCGGGCCGGGATCGACAGCGCCGAGGCCCTGCGCGCGCTCGGAGCCGACGCCGCCTATGCGCGGCTGATCGAGACCGGGACGCGCCCGCATTTCATCGGCTATTATGTGCTGGTCATGGCCTTGCAGGGCCGCCCCTGGAACGATTGCCGGGGCGCCGAGAAAGAGGCGCTGCGCGCGCGGTTCGATGCGCTGAAAGCGCGGGTGCGACCGGCGGCCTCTGAAGACGGCACGCCCGAAGCGCTCGACCGCGCGCTGCGCGAGATCGGCGTGGTGCCGAGAGGTTCCCGGGAACGCTGAGGCCCTCTGCTGCGTTTTCTTGCAAATCACTTGCATGAAAGGAGGGCCATCATGGACCTCATCCGCATCATCTTCGCCGTCATCCTGCCGCCGCTCGGCGTCTTTCTCCAGGTCGGCCTCGGCAAGCATTTCTGGCTCAACATCCTCCTGACCATCCTCGGCTACATCCCGGGCATCGTGCATGCCGTCTGGATCATCGCCCGCACCGGTCCCAGCCGGGCATGAGCGATCCCGCGCATCTGAGGCGTCTCGAACGGGTGGAGCGGCTGGCCCATCGCATGGACCGGGCGTTCCGCCTGCCGGGAACCCGCATCCGGCTGGGTTGGGATTCGATCATCGGCCTCGTTCCGGGCGTCGGCGACACGCTGGCGCTGGCGCCTGCCGCCTACATCCTGCTGACCGCGCACCGGATGGGCGTGTCGACCGGGACGCTGATCAAGATGGCGTCCAATGTGGGTATCGACTGGCTGATCGGTCTGGTGCCGCTTGCGGGCGACATCCTCGATGTCGGCTACAAGTCCAACAGCCGCAATGCGCGCCTCCTGCGCGAACATGTCGAGGCGCAGTCCAGGCTCAAAACCGCCGCCTGAGCGAGAGAGATACAGAAAAAAATCGCCTTTCGGGGCGGCCTTTTTCGTTTGTCATGCACGCTGGCGATCAGCCGATCGGTGCGTCGCTCACCGGGTCGCCCGGCCAGGGCGCGCTCAGGTCGTCCGGGTCGTTCGGGTTGTCGAGGATGGTGTCGTAGCCCATGTCCTCGAGCGCCGCGACGGACATGTGCGAGAGGTGGTTCGTGCCCGAGATATAGCCGGTCATGATCTCGCCGCCGAAGGTCGCGTCGTCCCAGTGGCCGCCAGCGGTACCCGCCCCGCCATCGGTCTCGATCGGCACACCGAGAAGCGAGCCCGGATCATTCGCGGCCAGGTCGGAAAATTCGCTGTTGTAGAGCGCCGTCGCCATCTCGCCGGTGAAGCGCATGTCGCCGCCCGAGACGGAGCCCGAGGTCAGGCCCTGCAGGTTCCAGAGCGTGCCGAAGCCGATGGCGTGCATCATCTCGTGGAAGACGATGTCGTCCCACTGCCCGCGGTCGTCGAAGGTCTGGGCATCGGCGACGTCGAACTCCATCAGGCCCTTGAACGGGTGGTAGGTGCCGCTGCGCGCAAGCTGCGGTCCGGCTTGACCGAGCACGCCGTAGGGGCCGTCGATCTCGACCAGGCTGGCGGAAATCACCATGTCGTCCCAGATCTGGTTGTTGTAATTCACATCGGCCACGTCGCCGATGATGATCGAACTCAGGTAATCGGCCGCATCGATGAAGGCCTGCTGCAGCGACGCCGTCCAAGTGCCTGAAAAGATGATCTCGACATTGTAGCTCGTCGCGGCATCGCCGCCCGAGACATAGCCCTCGATCACCTCGCCGGTGCCGGTGCCTCCGGTGTCCGTGCCGCCCGTTCCGGTGTCGGTCCCGGTGCCGCCGGTTCCGGTGTCGGTGCCCGTGCCGCCGGTCCCGGTATCGGTTCCCGTCCCGCCGGTGCCGGTATCGGTGCCCGTTCCGCCGGTGCCGGTATCGGTGCCCGTTCCGCCGGTGCCGGTATCGGTGCCCGTTCCGCCGGTGCCGGTATCCGTTCCGGTGCCATCGGTTCCGGTGTCAGTCCCCGTGCCGTCGGTTCCGGTGTCCGTGCCGGTATCCTTGTTCTTGCCCTTGCCATTGCCCGGGCCGCCGGTCTTGTCGCCGCCTCCGGCGTGATCCGGCTTGGCGCTGCCGCTCAGATCACCCAGATCGACGACATCCGCGTCGGTGCCGCCCCGGGGGCGAAAATCGATCTCGTCCGTCAGGACGCTGACGGCACGGTGGGCACCGTCGAGCCCCGAGCGCTCGAGAAGCGCCTCGATGGCCGTGGACAGGGGATCGGGATCGAATTGAAACTCAGTCGGTTTGAATTGCTTCACTGCCGCCTCCAGAGTGCGATCGGGTTCGACCCAATCTGCGTTCGGTTCATGGTCATTCTTCGACCCGATTCAGACATCCCGGAGACACTGGCCTGTCAGTGTCTCTCTCTGGATCGGGCGATGGAGATGGAAAACGGGCACCGCTTATCTGGTATTCCGCGCAGAGTAGCACCGCAGAAATTGTGTGCACGTCCGGATTTCGTTATCCCGGACGTCCGCGCATCTACCAAAGCGATTTCCCGAGCTCGTCGGGCGCAAAGCTCCCCGTTTCCAGAGACTTGCCATATCGGTGGATTTTCGCCGACGCCGCGTGACGCACCGCGCCCGCCACCACGCCGCCCCAGGCTCACCCGAAGGAATGTGGCAAAAATACGGACGCCCCGCCCTGGCGAACCAGGAGGGGGCGTCACGCGATTTCGTCAGAACCCGGCCGAGGCCGGAGGGACGTCTTAGCCGACCAGCTCGAGACCGGAGAAGTAATACGCGATCTCCTCGCGCGCCGTCTCAGGCGCATCGGAGCCGTGGACCGAGTTCTCGCCAACGCTCTCGGCGAACTCGGCGCGGATGGTGCCGGGGGCCGCGTCGGCGGGGTTGGTGGCGCCCATGACTTCACGGTTCTTGGCGATCGCGCCTTCGCCTTCGAGCACCTGCACCACGACCGGAGCCGAGGCCATGAATTCGCAGAGCTCGTCGTAGAAGGGACGCTCGGCGTGGACTTTGTAGAACTCGCCCGCCTGCGCCTTGGTCAGGTGGATGCGCTTCTGAGCGATGATTCGCAGACCAGCTTCCTCGAACTTGGCGTTGATCTTGCCAGTGAGGTTCCGCTTGGTTGCGTCGGGTTTGATGATCGAAAGTGTGCGTTCGGTGGCCATGTCTGCCTCTTGGGTTGGCCGGGACCGCGGGGGACTGCGGAGACCGGGCGAAAAAATCTGCGTCCCCCTAGCATGGCACCGAGTGCTTGAAAACCGGGCATCTGGCGCCCGCCAAGCGAAGTCTCTCGGTTGACGCGATGCTCGCGCGGGCCAGTTCATCGGGAAGATGTATTTCCGGAGGGCATTCCATGACAGCGATCGTCGATTTCCTGAACACGGTCCTCTGGGGCTACGTATTGGTCTGGGGCCTCCTGGGCGTCGGCGTCTATCTGACGGTGCGGTTGGGCGGGCTGCAGTTCCGGCGTTTCACCGAGTTTTTCCGCGTCATCCTGACCTCACGCGAGACGAGCCATGACGGCATCACGCCGCTTCAGGCGCTGACCGTCAGCCTTGCGAGCCGCGTCGGCACCGGCAACCTCGCAGGCGTCGCGGTGGCGATCTATCTCGGCGGCCCGGGGGCGATCTTCTGGATGTGGATGGTCGCGCTGGTCGGCATGGCGACGGCCTACGCGGAATCGACGCTCGCCCAGCTCTACAAGGTGCGCAATGACGAGGGCCAGTATCGCGGCGGCCCGGCCTATTACATGTGGCACGGGATGAACGCGAAATGGCTGGGCTACGTCTTCTGCTTCTTCTTCCTCTGCTCCTTCGGCCTGATCTTCGTCTCGGTGCAGGCCAATTCCATCGCCGACGCTGCGGACGGTGCCATGGGCATTCCGAAGCTTGCGACCGGCGTGGTGATCGCGGCGCTCGTCGCGGTGGTGATCTTCGGCGGCATCCGCTCGATCGCGCTGGTTGCCGAAAAGGTCGTCCCGGCGATGGCGGGCATCTACCTTCTCGTGGCGCTCGTCGTGATCGTGATGAACATCACCGAGGTGCCCGCGATGCTGGCGCTGATCGTGAAATCCGCCTTCGGCCTCGAGCAGGCGGCGGGCGGCTTTACCGGAGGTCTGACGGCGGCGCTTCTGAACGGCGTCAAGCGCGGGCTCTTCTCGAACGAGGCGGGCATGGGCTCGGCGCCGCATATCGCCGCTGACGCGGTGCCCGATCCGCACCACCCGTCGAGCCAGGGTCTCGTTCAGGGGCTCGGCGTCTTCATCGACACGATCCTCATCTGTACCGCCACGGCGCTGATGATCCTGCTCTCGGGCGTGGTGGATTACGGGCCGGACGGCACCACGGGGATCGAGCTCACGCAGAACGCGCTGGCCGATCACATCGGCGCGGCGGGTCCGTTCTTCATCGCCATCGCGATCCTCTTCTTCGCGTACACCTCGATCCTCGGGAACTACGCCTATTCCGAGAACGTGCTCGAGTTCTTGGGCCTCGGAGGAAAGGTGCCGCTGACGATCTTCAAGTGCATGCAGCTTGGGATGGTGGTCTGGGGATCGGTGCAGCCGGTGACCAAGGTGTTCAATTTCGCCGACGCGTCGATGGCGGTGATGGCGACAATCAACCTCGTGGCGCTCCTGTTCCTGTCGGGGACGGTGGTGCGGCTGACGCGCGACTACTTCGCTCAGCGTGATGCCGGGAAAGAGCCGGTCTTCCGGATCTCGCAACATGACGGACTGGGCAAGGGCATCGACGAGACGATCTGGAATCGCGACGTGGCCGCCGAGTACGGGCAATCTACCGATGGCAAGAGTGCCTAGGCCATAGGTCTGCAGCGGGCGCGCCGAGCCGCGCGCCCGCCCGTTTTCCGATCCGGAAAACGCACGATTTCCGGTTCGGAAATCGCCCCGCTTCCCCCGCCGCGCGGCCTCTGTTAAGGCGCGCCTCATGCTGCGCATCGAAGACATCTCCTATTCGGTCGAAGGCCGGCCGCTTCTGGTCGAAGCCTCCGCCACCATCCCCGAGGGCCACAAGGTCGGCCTCGTCGGCGCCAACGGCACCGGCAAGACCACCCTCTTCCGTCTGATCCGCGGCGAGCTCACGCTCGATGGCGGGCAGATCTCCCTACCCTCCCGCGCCCGCATCGGCGGTGTCGCGCAAGAGGTGCCCTCTTCCGAGGTCTCGCTTCTCGACACGGTGCTGGCCGCCGATACCGAGCGCGCGGGTCTTCTGGCCGAGGCGGAAACCGCCACCGACGGCCATCGGATCGCCGAACTGCAGACGCGTCTCGCCGATATCGACGCCTGGTCGGCCGAGGCGCGGGCCAGCGCCATTCTCAAGGGTCTCGGCTTCGACGATGCCGAGCAGCGCATGCCCTGTTCGGCCTTCTCGGGCGGCTGGCGGATGCGCGTGGCGCTGGCGGGCGTGCTCTTCGCGCAGCCCGATCTCCTCCTGCTCGACGAGCCGACCAACTATCTCGATCTCGAAGGCGCGCTCTGGCTCGAGGACTACCTGCGTCGCTATCCGCACACGGTGATCATCATCTCCCACGATCGCGGCCTTCTGAACCGTGCCGTGGGCGGGATCCTGCATCTGAGCGAGAAGAAACTGACCTTCTGGCAGGGCTCCTACGACCAGTTCGCCCGCCAGCGCGCCGAGCGCCGCGCCAACCTGGCGGCGCAGGCGAAGAAGCTCGATGCCCGCCGCGCCCATCTGCAGAGCTTCGTCGACCGGTTCAAGGCCAAGGCGTCGAAGGCCAAGCAGGCCCAGGCGCGGGTCAAGATGATCGAGAAGATGGAGACGATCACGCTCCCCGAGGACGCCGCCCGCCGCGTCTTCACCTTCCCGCAGCCCGAGGAGCTGTCGCCGCCGATCATCCATATCGAGGGCGGCCAGACCGGCTATGGCGAGACCGTGGTGCTGTCGCGGCTCAATCTCCGGATCGACCAGGACGACCGCATCGCGCTTCTGGGCAAGAACGGTCAGGGCAAATCCACGCTGGCCAAGCTTCTGTCGGACCGGCTGCCGCTGATGGAGGGCAAGATGACCCGGAGCTCCAAGCTCCGGATCGGCTATTTCGCCCAGCATCAGGTCGACGAGCTGCGCATCGACGAGACGCCGCTTCAGCACCTGTCGCGCGCCCTGCCGGACCAGCTGCCGCCCAAGCTCCGCGCCCGTCTTGCGGGCTTCGGTCTCGGGGCCGACCAGGCCGAGACCGAGGTGCGCCGTCTCTCGGGCGGCCAGAAGGCGCGGCTCTCGCTGCTTCTGGCGACGCTCGACGCGCCGCATATGCTGATCCTCGACGAGCCCACCAACCATCTCGACATCGAGAGCCGCGAGGCGCTGGTCGAGGCGCTGACCGCCTATGAGGGCGCGGTGATCCTCGTGAGCCACGACATGCATCTTCTGAGCCTCGTGGCCGACCGGCTCTGGCTCGTGAAGGGCGGGACGGTGGCGCCCTATGACGACGATCTCGAAGCCTATCGGCGCATGCTCCTGACGCCGGACGCGCCCTCCAAGCCGCAAAAGGCGAAGCAGGCGCCCGCTCCGAAGCCCTCGCGCGACCAGATCCTCGCGCTGCGCTCGGAGGTCCGCAAATGCGAGGCGCGGGTCGAGAAGCTCAACGAGATGCGCGACAAGCTCGCGAAGAAGCTCGCCGATCCGGCGCTTTACGATGACGGGCGCGTGGGCGAGCTGGAAACCTGGAACAAGAAATACGCCGAGGTCATGGAAGGGCTCGACCGCGCCGAGGCGCTCTGGATGAGCGCGCTCGAAAAGCTCGAACGCGCGGAAGCCGCCTGACCCGGCCTCAGGCTCCCTCTGCGGCGATGCCCCGGATCCGCTCGATCATCGCCCGAAGCCCGTTCGAGCGCTGCGCCGAGAGGTGTTCGTTGAGGCCCAGCCGTCCCAGTTCGGCGCGCGCGTCGACCGCGACGATTTCCGCGAGAGAGAGCCCGTCATAGAGACGGCGGAGCACCGCGATCAGCCCGCGCACGATCATCGCGTCGCTGTCGCCCTCGAAGTGGAAACGGCCGGACTCGATCCGCGGATGCAGCCAGACCTGGCTGGCGCAGCCATCGACCTTGGTGGCCGGAACCTTCAGGGCCTCCTCGAGCGGAGGCATGTCGCGGCCGAGCTCGATCACCATCCGGTAGCGATCTTCCCAATCCTCCAGGAACTCGAAATCCTCGACCAGCTCTTCGAAGCCCGGCTGCGCCATCGCATCTGCCCTTTCCTCGTCTCGTGGAGAACACCTAAGGAGCGCCCTGCCGACAGTCCAGCCCCGCCGCTTGGCGCTTTTCAAAGCGCGGACCATGGGCTAGTCCTCGGGGGCCTGCGCAGGGAAGAGGCCGTTATGACCAAAAAGCTCACGCTCCTGATCGTCGCCGCTCTGGTACTGACGAGCTGCGGGCGCATCTCGCAATCGCGCTTCAACCCGCTGAACTGGTTCGGTGCCGGGCAATCGGTCCCCGTCCAGACCAGTGACGGCACCAATCCTCTTCTGCCGCAGCGCAACCGCGCGGTGTCGGTGTTTCGTACCGAGCGCGAGGAGGTGGCGACCGGGTTCCCGATCGCGCAGGTGACCGAGCTTCTGGTCGAGCGGCGCCCGGGCGGCGCGATCATCCGCGCCACCGGCGTGGCCGAGCGCGCAGGCCCGTGGAACGCGCGGCTGACCCCGGTCGAGACCGGCGAGGCGGGTGTCTTGGCCTATTCCTTCGACGTTCTTCTGCAGTCCGGCCCGGCGGCCGTTCCGGCGCGCACCCGCATGGTGACCGTGGCGCGGGCCCTGACGGACCAGGAACTGGCCGGGATCACGACGATCCGCGTCTCGGGTCGTAGCAACGCGCTCGCATCGCGCCGCTAAGCGCGACCGATAGCCCAGTGGCGGGGCGCAGAATTTTAGTTAAAATTCTGCCTGCCCGGCCCGCGGCGAAGCGCCATGCCTCAGAATTTTAATTAAAATTCTGAGGCCCGCACCGCGGTCAAATCTCGACGACGGTCACTTGCGAGCCCTTGGCGGCCAAGGCGATCCGCCCCTCGCAGAGCTTCAGCGCATCCGCCCCGAACACCTCGTGCCGCCAGCCCCGGAGCGCCGGCAGGTCGCGTTCGCCCGAGGCCAGCGCATCGAGATCGGCGGCCGGTGCGATCAGTTTCGAGGCCACCCCCTGGCTCTCGGTCTTGGCCTTGAGAAGCACGCGCAGGAGATCGGCCAGGGCCGGATTGACCTGCCCCTTGTCCATCCGCTCTTCCGGCTCCGGCAGCGCATCGTTCGGCACCGCCACCCCGCGCGCCACTGCCGCGAGGATCCCCTCGGCGATGTCGCCTTTGCGGGCGTCGCGCAGAAGAAGCCGCGAACGGCCGAGATCCTCGGTGCTCTGCGGCTTGGTCGAGGCGAGTTCGGTCAGCGCATCGTCCTTGAAGACCCGGTTGCGCGGCACGTTGCGCTCCTGCGCATAGGCCTCGCGGAAGGCTGCGAGCTCACGCAGCACGGCCAGGAAGCGCGGGCTGGCGGAGCGGGTCTTGACCCGGCGCCAGGCGTCTTCGGGACGGGTGACATAGGTTTCGGGATCGGTCAGCACGCCCAGCTCCTCGGTCACCCAGCGGTGCCGGCCGGTGTCGCGGAGCTTTTTCTCGAGGAACTCGTAGATCTGGCGCAGATGGGTGACGTCGGCCAGCGCGTAGGTCTTCTGCGCATCGCTCAGGGGACGGCGCGACCAGTCGGTGAAGCGTGAGGACTTGTCGAGCCGGGCCCGCGCGATCTTCTTGACCAGCGTCTCGTAGCCCACCTGTTCGCCGAAGCCGCAGACCATTGCTGCAACCTGCGTGTCGAAGAGCGGCTCGGGGATGACATCGTGATCGACCCAGAAGATCTCGAGATCCTGCCGCGCGGCGTGGAACACCTTCACCACGTTGGTGTCCCGGAAGAGCGTGATCAGAGGCTCGAGCGACAGCCCGTCCGCGAGCGGGTCGACCAGCACCGCGTCCTCGGGGTTCTTCCCCGGCAGCGCCAGCTGAACGAGGCAGAGCTTGGCGTAATAGGTCCGTTCGCGCAGGAACTCGGTATCGACGGTGACATAGCGGCTCTCATGCGCGCGCGCGCAGAACGCGGCCAGGTCTTCGGTGCGTGTGATCGTCTTCATGCGGTCCTGTCTGCTCTCATCGGTCGGGGTCGTCGCCCGTGGCGCGGAACATTAGCCGAAGCGGCGGCGGGTGCAATGGTGCGCGGCATTCCGACAGTCTCAGCGGATTGGACGGGGCTCTGCGCGTTCCATGCCGATCGCATGCGCAGTCTCGAGAGACCAGATAACCAGAGACCATCGCAGCGACCGCAGGGCCTCTTCGCACAGAGCATGATCGACCGGCAGATTGCTCTTCTTGGGCGAAAAGCTCAGGCCGCGAGGTCGATCCGGCTGCGATCCCCGGCGGCGAAGCGGCGCAGGACCGCCGGGTAGAGGCGGTGCTCCTGCTCCAGAACCCGCGCGGCAAGCAGGTCGGGCGTGTCGCCCGGCAGGACAGGCACCCGGGCCTGGCCGAGGATCGGCCCCTCGTCAAGCTCGGGCGTGACCTCGTGAACCGTGCAGCCATGTTCGGTCTCACCCGCCTCAAGCGCGCGGGCATGGGTGTGCAGACCGCGGTATTTCGGCAGGAGCGAGGGGTGAATGTTCAGCATCCGGCCCTGCCAGCGCGACACGAAACCCTCGGTCAGCACGCGCATGAACCCGGCGAGGCAGAGGATATCCGGCTCGGCCTGCAGGAGCCGCGCATGCAGCGCGTCCTCGAAGGCCGGACGGTCCCCCTTGAAGGGCCGGTGATCGACGTGATCCGCCTCGACGCCCAGCTCGCGCGCACGCACGAGCCCGCCCGCGTCGGCGGAATTGGCAAGCACCAGAACCGGGCGCGCCGGATGATCGCCGGTCATGCTCTTGACCAGCGCGACCATGTTCGAGCCGCCGCCCGAGACGAGGATCGCGACGCGCCGGCTCACCAGAGGCTGCCGCGATAGGCGACCCCCTGCCCCTCCGCGACTTGGCCCAGCACAAAGACCTGCTCGCCCTCGGCTGCCAGCGCCTCGGCCAGCGCGTCGGCGCGGTCGGCGGCGACAACGGCGATCATGCCGATGCCGCAGTTGAAGGTCTTGAGCATCTCAGACGCCTCGATCCCGCCCGTCTCGCCGAGCCAGCGGAAGACCGGCGGCAGCTCCCAGGCGCCAAGTTCGATCTCCGCGCCGAACCCCTCGGGCAGGACGCGCGGCAGGTTCTCGGTCAGACCGCCGCCGGTGATATGGGCCAGGGCGTGCACGCCGCCCGCGCGGATCGCCGACAGCGCCGGTTTGACATAGAGACGGGTCGGAGCCAGGAGCGCGGCGCCCAGCGTCTCGTCGGACCACGGACAGCCCGCATCCCAGCCGAGGCCCGAGATCTCGACGAGCTTGCGGACCAGCGAATAGCCGTTCGAGTGCACGCCGTCCGAGCCGAGGCCCAGAAGGATATCGCCCGCGACCACGCCCTCGGGCAGCGCCGCACCGCGCTCCATCGCGCCGACCGCGAAGCCCGCGAGGTCGAAATCGCCCGCCGGATACATGCCCGGCATCTCGGCGGTCTCGCCGCCGATCAGGGCCGCGCCCGAGCGCACGCAGCCCTCGGCGATCCCCTCGATCACCCGCGCGGCGCTCTCTGTATCGAGCTTGCCGGTGGCGAAATAGTCGAGAAAGAACAGCGGCTCCGCGCCCTGGCAGACGAGGTCGTTCACGCACATCGCCACGAGGTCGATGCCCACCCCGTCGAGATGGCCGGTGTCGATGGCGATGCGCAGCTTGGTGCCCACGCCATCGGTCGCGGCAACCAGAACGGGATCGGAATAGCCCGCGGCCTTGAGGTCGAACAGCGCGCCGAAGCCGCCCAGACCCGACATCGTGCCGGCGCGGTCGGTGCGCTTGGCGGCGGGCTTGATGCGCTCGACCAGCGCGTTTCCGGCGTCGATATCGACCCCCGCATCTGCATAGGTGATGCCGGTCTTGTTGTCGCTCATGGCGGCCTCCACTCGGACGCTCCTGTCACTGTCGCCCGCGCGATAGCCCATCGCCCCCGGCGCTGCAACGTCTCAGCTTGACCCCCGAGCGACGCGCTCCTACTCAGAGCGACACGGTGGGCCTGTAGCTCAATTGGTTAGAGCAGACCGCTCATAACGGTTTGGTTGCGGGTTCAAGTCCTGCCGGGCCTACCAATCCACCCTCAAGATAGACTGTGTGCAATTTCCGTATGTCGGGAAATTGCATATTTTACATCATGTTAAATACAAAACCGGTCACATCAAGGCTCACCTATAGAGCGCTGAGCTCGCCGATGTTTTACGGCTGGTAAAACATTTCGCCTCCGGTAAAACAGGAAGACCGCGCCGGTAAAACCGAAAGACGCCACCGATCCGCCAAACTTGAGGGTCGAATTTGCCATCATGCGAGCGCCTCGATGCCCCTGACCCACGCCCAATGCCTCACTGCCCAGCCTGCCGCGAAAGCCTATCGGCTCAAGGATGGCGACGGGCTCGTGCTCAACGTCCGCCCGAGCGGCTCGAAATCCTGGCAGTTCGGCTTCCGCCACGATGGGCGCACGCAGACGCTCACCTATGGCTCCTTCCCGGACCTCGGCCTCGCGGCGGCCCGCCGCCTTCATCAAGCAGCGCAAGCCGAGATCGCGGCCGGTCGAAACCCCAAGACAGCAAACACCGCATATGCAGGGCTCGCTGCGAACTCATTCGCGGCCGTGGCCCGCGACTGGTTCAAGATCCAGCGAGAGAACTGGTCGCGCGGGCATGCGACGCGTGTTTGGGAGCGGGTCGAGAAGGACCTCTTCCCTGCGCTGGGGCACCGACCTATCGACGAGATCAATCCCCCCGAGTTGCTCGCGGCGATACGCGCAATCGAGGAGCGTGGGGTCATCGAGACCGCCCGGCGCTGCAACCAGTATGCCGGTTCGATCTTCGCGTTTGGAATCGCGGAGGGTCGCGCCGTCTCGAACCCTGCGCCACAGATCGTCAAGGCGCTCCGGAAGACCCCGAGAAAGCGCCAGCAGCCCTGGATCAATGAGTCGGCGCTGCCGTCTTTCTTCCGCAGCCTCGAAATGACGCACGCGCATGAACACTCCAAGATCGCCATCCGGCTCTTGACGCGGGTTTTTCTGCGCGACACCGAACTGGTGGAATTGCGCTTCGGGGAAATCGAAGAGGACTTCATCCGCATTCCCGCCTCACGGATGAAGAACGGCCTCGATCACGTGGTCCCGTTGACGAACTCCACCCGCGCGCTCCTCGATCGCGCAGTCGCGCTTGCTCGCGAACGCCGACTTGCCAACGCCCGCGGCCGGGCTGCGATGTCAGGAAAGCCCCCACCGCCGGGCGCCGCGGACCTTCTTCCCGAAGACCGTGTGTTCAAGATCGTCCGCGGGACGCTGATCCAGCTGATCTACAAGATGGGCTACAAGGGCAAATGCTCGGTCCACGGTTTTCGCTCGACCGCGTCCACGGCCATGAACGAGTCAGGCCTATGGAGACCGGACGTGATCGAACGCCAGCTTGCCCATGTCGAGTTGAACAAGATCCGCGGCGCGTACAATGCCGCCGAATACCTGGCCGAGCGCCGCGCCATGATGCAATGGTGGTCCGACCGCGTCGATGCCTACGAGGCCGAAGGACTGAACGCCCCGAGCCGCAAGCGCGACCCTTTGGACGACCTGCTCGGCTAGGATTCGGATGGTTTGAGCAGCGTGACCTGACGGCGCAAGCTTGCTTGGCGGCACAGGAGCGGCGCTGGGAACGGCTCAGACGCGTCTCAGAGCCGTCCCGCTCCGAGTGACCGCCAGAGGTCAGCAAGCTCCTTCCTGAGCCCCTCAGGCTGCCTCTGACGTCGTCTGAGTAGCTTTGCCTGGTCGGTGTCCACTCCCGCCCTACCGCTCCCTATGATCGCAGCTTCGCTGCCCATCGGACGCCTTCCGGACCGCAGCCCCCACCCCTCCACACATAAGAGGACTAACGGCCCTGCGCTGCGTCCCGGAAACGTGTCGAAGGGTGCTCGTAGGCCATCCGCGTCTGTGCGCTCACTTCACACCCGACTATGGCGTCAGTGCGACGCGGATCAAGGTCAAGGCCTCCGGGCAAAACCGCGACGCGCAAAGGGTCAAGCTGTGCGTAGATGCCTGCGTCTCCACGAATGTTAATCGAAACGCCGCCACCTTAGGCGTTGAAACAAGCCCTCCGAAAAGCGGACTACAGACAAGTCCATACGCCGCTCCGCCCCTTCGTCAGTTTGGCTTTGGGTCCTTCTGCGCACCTTCTCCGCCCTGCGGATGCACGGAACCCCGGTTCACGCGAGATCTCAAATGTCTCTCAGCAACACTGGAAGGCGCGATGCAGCGCTTCCGCATTCGCTATGACAAGGAAGCGGCCTCTTTCTAATCCGGCGAAATCGCGGGCGATGACCACGCTATTCGCAAAATCGTTCTGACCAAAAGATTGGACTCGCCCGGATCAAGGCGCCCTCGGGGTCCGTCGAGCGAGCACCGTGGCATGCCATGGCCACCGGCACGCTCAAGACCAGCGGGCATCTTTTCGACCTTAGCCAGGTCGGCCGCTCATCCGTGCATGGTCGGAAGAGAAGAGGTCAGCGGCAGATCGATCTGATCAGATCGAGAACCAGCGCGGTATTCGACGTGCTACCGAGTCTCCGTCCGCTTGATACAACCATCACTCGATTCCGGTTCGAAGACTTTTCTATTTTGATCCCGCTTCGAAATTCAACATCATGTTCAACCCCGCATCATGTGAAATTTCGCATCTTTAATGTCATCAGGTGTCATCAGCTTGTCACCAGCCACCTGATGACACCTAAATTGTTGATTTTTATTTATTTTTCACCCCTGTCATCAGTGTCATCAGCTACTACATGAAAAGAGTCTTCGGTTTACCGACCCACTCCCAGCACATGGCGGAGATGGAAAAAATTTCCGAAAACACCCCTCTGGGGATACTCCATAGGGGGTAGCTTATGACACCGATGACGCCCACAACTTTATTAAATAAAAACATATACTTAGGTGTCATCAGGTCCCGAAAATTGAAAATATCCTATCATCTCAAATATCACATGATGCGAAATTACATATTTCGCAGTCGATCTCCGGCCCTCCCGAAAATGGCATCATGCGAAATATTGCATTTCTTGGGAAATGTGAAATTCACGATGATGGACGCGCGCGCATCATGGCACCAGCGACATGATGTATTTATTCACATCTGCCAAGCGTTAGCCGAGAGGCAATTCGATTCCGAAACGCCCATCTGTTCGTGCCATGGCCTTTAAATCCGCGATGCTAAACGGTCATGCGGGACCCGCTGCTTAACCGCTACCAATATCGGCCAGTAGCCGCCGCGGACCAGGTCGCGACCGGGGTCGCCCCATGCTGCCTGTCTCACCAGCCGAGAGCTGGCGCCAAGACTGCTTTGAACTCCCTGCCCGCCCACGCCTGGCAGTCAAGCGACCGTCGGCATTTCGAACCGAGGCAACGACCCGCAGGCTTGCAACGCAGTTCTATGCGGAGAAAGCTCCATCCTCAGGCAAGCTCACAAGGCTACTATTTGGTCAAAGCATCTAAGCGGACATCGGAAACAGATGCCCCTAGCCGGTGCGATACTGATCAGCCCCGCTCAGAGCCCGCTACCACTCGCGCCGGACGATGTCGCCGAACGCGTATCCCAGCATGAGCTCCGCTGTGTCCGGATGGAACACGTCGAGGTTACCGCGCACCCGCTCCGGTGCCCCGGCTTTGAGGCGGCCGAGCAGGGAGAGCGCACAGTTCAGCCGATCCGATGCTTCGCTCATGCGTCCACTCCCTTCATGCCTTCGGGCGTGTACCTGGCTCCCGCGACCGGCCTCTCGGAGAGACCAGCGTCGATATCGGCGAGATCGGAATCGGAGAGCGAAACCTTCGTCGCCCCTACGTTGTCGCGCAGGTATGCAGACCGCTTCGTGCCCGGGATGGGGACGATGTCCTCTCCCTGCGCGAGGAGCCAGGAGGGCGCGAGCTGCGCGGGCGTGCAGCCCTTCCGCTGCGCCAGTGTCGCGACGAGGTCGGCGATGCGGCGGTTCGCCTGCGCCGCGTCGTCCTGGAACCGTGGCAGCGAGGCGCGGAAGTCGCCCTCCTCGAACCGACCGTCCTGGAAGCGCCCGGTCAGGTAGCCGCGCCCGAGCGGCAAATAGGGCACGAACCCGATGCCAAGTTCCCGGCACGCTGGCAAAACGCTGTGCTCCGGACCGCGGGACCAAAGCGAATACTCGGTCTGCACCGCCGTCACCGGATGCACAGCATGGGCGCGCCTGAGCGTCTCGGCGCTGACCTCACAAAGGCCAATCCGAGCGATCTTGCCTGCGTCCACAAGGCGCGCAAGGCCCTCCATGGTCTCTTCGATGGGTCGATCCGGCTCGACCCGATGAACATAGAAGAGATCGATCCGTTCGATGCCGAGACGTCGCAACGAGCCTTCGCATGCCTGCCGCGCGTAGTCCGGCCGATTTTCCAGGCTGCGCCGATACTCGCCCGGCGCGCGGACGATTCCGAACTTCGTCGCGACTTTCATCGGCGCCGAGGTCTCTCTCAGGAAGAGACCGAGCAGCTCCTCGTTGTGATGCGGGCCATACATGTCCGCTGTGTCGAGAAAGTCGATCCCGAGCTCGGCGGCCTCGTGCAGGACGCGCAAGGACTCGTCGTCGTCAAGCGGTCCGTAAAACTCGCTCATGCCCATGCAACCGAGGCCGAGCGCCGAGACCGTGAAATCGGTGCCGAGTGTGCGTTGTTCCATGTCTCGCTCCTGTCTTGCGCGTTCGACACAGAGTTGGCATTTCCGACGAGGTGTGAAAATGGCCGGAAGTGGTAACGGGATTTCCAAAAATGGAAAGACAAGGCTTGGTGTGGGATGACGTCTCGGTGTTCCTTGCCGTCGCCCGGTCGGGCTCGCTCAGCGGCGCTGCCTCGGCGCTCTCCATCGGGCTGGCGACTGTGTCGCGTCGGGTCGAGCGGCTGGAAGCACATCTGGGCCGTCCGCTGTTCCTGAGGCACCACACGGGCTACCGGCTGACCGAAGACGGGGCGCAGCTGATCGAGCGCGCCGAAGAGATGGAAGCCGCCGCACGGGCCTTCGGAACGGGGCTTCCGGAAGCGCCCGAGGTCTCGGGAACGGTCCGCCTTGCAACCGCCGAGAACCTCGCGACGGCGCTCATCTTGCCCGCATTGCCACGCCTGCGCCGCGCGCATCCGCGGCTGACGCTAGAGATCGCGACCGATATCGCCACCGTGAACCTGCACCGTCGTGACGCGGACATCGCTCTGCGCATGATCAAGCCCGAACGCGGGCATGTGTCGGTGCAGCGAGTAGGAACACTCGGCTACGGCCTCTATGGCGCGCCATCATACCTGGAGGGCCGGGAGGTTATTCGTGAACTCGATCTCGAGCACGATGACCTCATCGCCTGGGCTGAGGGATACAGCCATCTTCCCGCCGCGCATTGGATCGAACGCGCCCTTCGCGGTCGGGCACCGGCACTCGCGACGACCTCGCTCGCAGCCCAAGTGACCGGCTGTGCCGCCGGACTGGGCCTCGCCGTTCTGCCACATCTTCTGGCGCGGCCGCGCGACCTGATCTGCCTGGACGCCGAACTCGGCATCGACCAGCCCATTTGGCTCGTAACGCAAACCGACCTAGCGTCCTCCCGCCGGGTCCAGGCCGTGGCCAGCTTCCTGCGCGAGGTCGTGTTGGAACAACGGAGCGCGCTCAGCGAGGCGGGCACCTAGTAGACCATGCTTGAGGCACAGCCGCCGAGGCCGGACGAATTTCGAAAAGCGTCCGTTCATCGCAATTGCAGCAGTGGCGGAAATGGTTTCAAGAAGGCTCGCTACGCCTGAGCGGAAGGCGCTTCTGGTTGCCTGAAGCGACGTCGCTCACGGCCCATTGCCGACCTTGGGACTGGGCGACCACGCCGCGGCGCAGCATCGCCGAAGCGGTCGTTCGTGCGTCGCGCCGTATTTTTCGACGGTCGAAGTCCGTTAAGCGGACGAAACGGACTTTTGCTGCGTATGCACCGGTGTCTGCTTTGCTACCGTTCTTGTGGTGGAGTGTCTTTCAGGCGAATGACGACAGCTTCTATTTGTTCACGACTCCACTTGGAATGATGCCGCTGCGTACCTGCAGGGCGGTTCGACAATCCAAGGTTGGTTTGTCCACCCTCCGCTCTGACAGGGCGAATGGGGCGCTGAGAGAACCCGCCTCCGCATGTCGGACAAACATTTTGGAGTGTATCTCGAACACAGTCAGCGCAGTAGGTGCATTCATAGCTGCAAATCATCGCATTGAGGGAGTGTGGGGGCAAGTTGCGGTCACACAACTCGCAGTTTGGCCGAATTTCCAGCATTATACATCTCCATTCCGTTTCCGCCTTGATAGCCAAGGAGATTGCCTGGCATAAATGACAATATGCCCGCTTATTCTGCCAACACATTCCATACACCTCGACCCGTCGCCTTCCTGTTGTTTGAAGGCACCAAGCTGTTGGATTTCGCTGGCCCATTGCAGGTGTTTTGTGATGCCAGAACACGCGACGGAGCCAAGGCCTATGACGTGCATCTTTTGTCCGAGACAGGCGGATGTCTGCGAACCGACACCGTTTGTCAGATAGAAACATCGCCGCTAGCTGCGCACCAAGATGCTGCTTGGGATACCGTACTCGTCTCCGGTGGTCGCAGTGCCTATGAGGCGATGAACTCAGAGCCGTTACGTGATTTCATCAATAAGTCTTCCACCAGTTGCAGAAGGCTTGGATCGGTTTGCTTGGGTGCCTTCGTATTGGCCGCAGGTGGTCATCTGTCCGGTCGATCAGCGACAACGCATTGGGATGGATGTTCTAAGCTCAGCGCCGATTATCCCGACGTCAACGTGCAAGACGATTCTATCTACGTTGAAGACAACGGGATTTGGACATCTGCAGGTGTCACTGCTGGGATCGACATGGCAATCGAAATGGTTCGGCGAGACCTCGGGCCAGCTGAGGCGCTTCGCATCGCAAAGTCGCTAGTGCTGCCAATGGTTCGCAGCGGTGGACAAAGACAGTTCAGCAGAGCCCTGGCCGCTCAAGCAAGTGGAAATGGTGACCGTTTTGGTGACCTTATTGCGTCACTGACCGAAAATCTGCGAAACCGGAAATCAGTCGCAGAAATGGCGACCGAAGTAGGTATGAGCGAACGGAACTTCGCGCGGCGGTTTTCCGAAGAAATTGGCGTCAGTCCGGCCCAATTCGTGGAAAGACTTCGCGTCGAACATGCAGCAAATTTGTTACATCAGCCCGGCGTTCACCTTTCGGTCGTGCAGATTGAAGCGGGTTTTACCAGTCAGGAGAACATGCGCCGTGCGTTTCAAAGGCAGTACGGAGTATCACCTTCCTCTTATGCGGCGAAGTTCGCTGCCCCCTCCGCCGAATAGCCGACATTCATACAGTGTGCAGCATCAGTCGAAACGGGCTCGAAGCGGTCATGCGGCGGCGCAACGGCCGGTGCCGACGACATCGGCCAGGTCCGACGTCGCTCTCGGCCAATTGCCGACCTTGGGACTGGGCGACCACGCCGCGGCGCAGCCTCACCGAAGTGGTCTTTGGTGCGTCGCACAGCTTTTTGCGACGGCCGACGTCGGCTGAGAGGTCAAACTTGCCATTCGAGCGCATCGCAAGGTATCTTCGCATGAGCTTTGGAGATGAAAACAAAATATGGCCAAGTCGATAAATCTGGCGGCAAAGCTCGCAACATTTGACGAAAAATGGTCTCCGCGCACTGTTGCATCCTTTAATGGTCACGACGTCATGGTCGTAAAGGTCGAGGGAGAATTCAGGTGGCATTCCCACGCAGACACCGATGATTTCTTCCTTGTTCTTTCAGGTGAAATCGAAATCCGGCTCAGGGACGGACCCGTCACCGTGGCAGCGGGAGAGATGTTCGTCGTTCCTAAAGGTGTCGAACATTGCCCGTTCGCCGAAAAGGAAGCTCATCTGTTGCTGATCGAGCCGACGGGAACACCCAACACTGGCGATAACGGAACTGCCGCTGGCCGGAAAGTCATCTAAGCGACCGACCAAATCGGGCTCGAAGCGGAGATGCGGCAACTCGGCGCGCCGGCGGGCTGACGGCAACCATCAACCGCCGTCGCTTCCGGCCCAATGCTACCGTTCGCCTCTTGGTCGAAAACTGTGATTCAGCTTCACCAAAACAGTCAATCATGCGTCGCGCAGCATTTTCCGACGGCCGACCCCGGCTGAGCGGACAGAGTGAACATTCGCTGCGGCTGTGCCAACGGCTGATCATGGCAGTCCGCCTGAAAGGGTCGTTTTTGGAAGGCGTGCAGTTTCGACTATATGGTAAACGCTTTGACCTCGACCCCCGGCGCATGACGGCCAGTTGTGGATAACGTAAAGATTTCATACCCAGTTGCCGTCACGCCGATTGAATGTTCGAATTGCGCTGACAGCGATCGATCGCGGGTGACTACAGTCCAGTCATCGGGAAGCAACTTCACGTCTCCGCGCCCCAGATTGATCATCGGCTCCACCGTGAAAATCATACCCTCGCGCAACTCGGGACCTGCGCCTGGCCAGCCAAAATTGAGAATATTGGGGGAGTCGTGAAAGACCTGCCCGATCCCGTGTCCGCAGAAGTCACGCACCACGCCCGTGCGTTCCGACCGTGCATAGGCCTGAATCGCGTGGCCGATGTCGCCAAGGTGTGCGCCGGGACGGACAGCTTCAATTCCACGCCTCATCGCTTCGTGCGCAATCTGTATCAGTCGCTCGGCTGCCCGGGTTGGCTTGCCCACAGCAAACATGCGACTTGAATCGCCAAACCAGCCATCAAGGATCAGCGTCACGTCGACGTTGACAATATCGCCGGTGCGCAAGGTTTTCTCGTTTGGAAAGCCATGACAAACGACATGATTTACAGAAGTGCAGCAGGCATACGCATACCCTTTATACCCAAGCGTCGCGGGCATGGCGTCGTGTGAAGCAGCAAAGTCGAGGACATAGGTATTGATATCAGCCAACGGCATGTCGTCTTTGATGATGTCGGCCACCCCGTCCAGGCACCTCGCCGTCAGGTGGCCAGCGCGGCGCATCCCCTCAAAGGCATCCGGGCCATAAAGTTTGATGCTCTCGGTAAAGTTTGATGCTCTCGGTCCGCCGTGCCTGCTGGGCAGGCGGAGCTACCGGCACATCGATGTAGGTGTCCATAAGGCGTCCCTCGCGTTGCCTGCACCTTTTTGGACGGATCGCGTCAGATCTAAAAGTGCATTGCCGAAATATACGATTCGTATATGTTTCATATGTAGGCAAGGAAAAGACAGATCAATGGGTATCGTAAAAATCGGCGAGGAAATGCATGAGGAACTGCGCAAGGCGAGTGCTGTCATGTGTCGTTCGATCAATGCGCAGGCAGAATTTTGGATGAAGATCGGCATGTTGGCTGAGTCTCACCCCACGATGACTTTCACGGAGATCATCGCGCAGCAACTCAATGACGCTGACGTGCAACTGCCCCACGTCGACGCTGCCTAACCTGGCGTATACCGCATCGCAAAACCACTGTTTTGGGAGTATGGGCAGACCACCATATCCGACGCCACCGAAAATCGGCGTCCGAAACCAAGGGGTTGTTGAACGTGTCTGGCGCTTTTGCGATAGCAGCCATTCGCTCCGTAGCAGAATCCCGGCAAAACGGGCTCGAAGCCGACATGCGGCAGTGCAGCGCCTCGAACGCCTGGCAACCGTCGACTGCCGTCGCTTCCGGCCCGTTGCGGACCTTCGTCGACATCATCGCCTTCGCCCCTGCGAGACACCGGACCGGCCATTCGCCGCAGTTGCGAATAAGACAGCCTCGAACACGGAACTCCGGCGATTTTGATTATACGATCCTAACGCTTCTGTATGGCACCCAATAAATGTAGTGGGAATTTCAGGTTAATCACTATAGTTTGATAGATTCAGGAAAGAACGATGCAATCTGATCCGCCTCTTCCTGACTTTTCATCAGGCGAACACATACGAGATTCTTCTTTGTCCGTGAGCACGCAACATAAATAAGTTTCTTTGATGCTACTTCCCGCTTTGACTCTGGAATCTCTTTCGTAAAGCAGCTTGTGAAATCATACTCTGTCGTCCAGCCATATTCGTCGATAACGAGAAGCACGTTCTCAATGCCCGTTCCTTTCGTCTTGTGCATCGTGGAAAACTGGCCTTCGTTGCCCTCATACTCATAGAACGCCCTTACCTCGCTAAGCGCGAGTTCCGTAGAAAATAAAGATTCAAGAAAATTCCTCTGTTTCAGGTCATTGAATCTGTCGTCGTATTCCTGTTCCAGCATCTCAACGCTGATGTGCTTCATACTCGTGGCGGCCACCTCCTTTTTCATTTGGAGTTTGGTACGGTGGCCGTTCCGGTGTAGTTCTTCAAATTCGGCAAAAACGGGATCAACTGAAAGCTTTGCCAAAATCTCGTCGCGGCGATCAACAAATGCCTTGTGGCTGTCTGAAACTCGTATCAAGCCGCATTCGGCGGAATACTCTATGGCCTCATAGGCGGCGCGATCCTTCGATCCGAACGAGTGAAGCATTTTATCGAGCTTGGCCTTATCTGCGACTGACGTAATAGAATATCCACGCTTGCGTAATCTCGCGATCAAACGGTTATATGAGCGCCTGTCGCCTGGCAAACTCCTGTACAGAGCAACCAGGTCAAACAGTTCGCCAAACTGCAATCTGTCAAGCGTCTTGCGCATGCGGTCCCGTGGCTCTGAATATCGATCATCGAAGATCTTATATAGCTTTCCAAACCCGACATCGTTCGCAATAGACTTATTCGTTAGTTTCAACTGAACGTAGCCCGGATAATCAGACGCTATTTTTTCAACCAACGCATCAAGTGCACTTCTGAACAATGCCACATTTGTCTTCCGGTCTTCCACTTTATCTCCCGTATCAACCTCCGCAGGAGCCAAGTCGTAAATCAGCTTCACGCTACCCTGGCGGCTGTCAAGGGTTTCAAGAGTTCCGTTATCCAGAGATTTCAACGCCACATCCTGCTTTAGACCGTCCGTCCGAAACTTATTGCTAAAATCAATGACCTGCGGGGAGCACCGATATTTGTCCTCCTTTACGACAAGAATGAGTTCTTTGGCATCGATATGTGACTGAGCGCTTCCTATGCCATCTGAGTAAATGGCCTGTTCGGAGTCACCGAACAACCCGATGACAGTCTTTGCGTCTTCTGGCAAACAGCGCAGAAGGACGCGAACGACATCTGCACTTGTATCCTGATACTCGTCAATAAAGATGCAGTCATGCCGATCCGATACGATCCTACCCAGCATCGGGAAGCCTTCAAGCATATGGCAGGCCAACGTGATCAGGCCATCATGGCCGTATGAAAGATCGTTGAAGTTGTCAAAGGCGGTATCATTGTAGAAAAACTCGTTCGGCTGTCTCGACGCCAGCTTGTCGCGGATTTCTTTGTTGACCTCGCCAATCAGCTCATTGAGCTGCAAATTGTATGTGTCGGGTTCCTTGTCGTATTCCCGTTTTCCGGTAACCTTCGATGTATCTTCACCGAGTACCGTCCTACGGCGGTTCTCGAGCTGGCTGTGCGCTTTCTTGAACCGGTCGTGCTCCTCTTTTTTCCTCAGCTTTTCGTCGCCGTTATAGTGATCATCTCCTAGGGAAACAAACTCGGGCAATATGAAGAGCTTCGGAAAGACTTGTTGGATGTTCTTTTTGAATGGCCAAATAACCTCGCCCAAGAACGAGTGAATTGTTGAAACCAAGATATCGCCAGATACACGATCGGCAATTTCGTCTGCTGCTTTGTTCGTATGAGTGATGCACGCAATACGGTGGCTTGGGTTGGCCTCCAGAACCTTTTGAACGACCCTTTTGAGGCTCTCTGTCTTTCCGCTTCCGGCGCCGCCTTGAAGAACGAAGTTCTCGCCACAGGAAACAAGCTCTGCGATCCGGTCTACCGGATTCAGTTTTTGTGAATCCATTTCAAACCATCCATGATATATTTCGGAATACGCCAGCTTTCGCCTTCTGCAAGCGCCAAGTATAAAACCGATCCGGAAAAATCGGATTTCTTTCCGAGTATCTGAGTTGTGAGAGTGTAAAAATCATTACCTCTGAATTCATCCAGCTTGTCCCTGTTTTTCAAACCCGCCAACATATTCTTACGGGCCTTGACTTTATCCAAGTTGATCGAAATGAATGCGTCTTCAAAACTTCTTGCGTGGTAGCCGTCCTCCGCAAGCTGGTAGGCAAGCACAATCTGCCCTTCGCCCGAAGAGGCAGTTCCATCTACCAGACGCTTATGCCAGTCCGAGAAGTCCTTCTCTTCCTTTGGATCAGGGGCTGACGGGAAGTGCTTTAGGGTTTCATTTGAGGTGTGGCTCGACTCTGCAACAGGACAGGCGGGATAGCTGGTCTTTCCAGTCTTCTCACTGACAACAGCTTTGGTTGTGTCGATATCGGTGATTGCCAATGTACGAACGCCAATGAATTCAAGGAACGGAGCAAACGCACGCGCATTGGCGCCGACTTCAAGAACGGATATGTTCTGCGAAGACAGCCCGCTCTCCGCCGTCTCATCGACATTTTCCTTGTCATGCATCTCAATGAACAGGGGAAGCAGAATGCGTTCCGTGGTTCCCTCGATGAAGATAGCTTTGCTTGCAAAGAACAGTTCAGCAGAGTTGATTGTGAGATACTATTTGAGAAACTGAAAAAGCGTGGCCCCGTCCGCTCCAAGCTCATCGTACCTGGCGCTCAGATCTCTGTGGAAATTCTTGATCGTGACTGGTTCCGTCGGGGACAGCCGTGAAAGATACCTGATGTCCTCAAAGTTCGATTTGGATACAATGTGAGAAGAATGGGTTGTCAGCAGAGCCTGCAAGTTTGGAATCTGTGAGATCAATCCGTGAATTTTGTCCGCGAAGACATACTGCATCTGCGGATGCGTGTGTGCTTCGGGTTCTTCGATAAGCAGAAGGTTCAGCGGGGCGTTTCGTCTGGCAAAGTCCTCACGGCACAACTCGATCTGCAAGAGAAGATAAAGGACATTAAGGTACCCGAGGCCGCTATAGTGCTCAGGAAGATAATTGTCGGTATCGCCATATATAACTTGGGATGATGTTTCGATAAGAGATTGTGATTGGATGTTGGAGACAACCTTTAGATCGCCGAGTTCCAGGAAGTCGCGTGAGCTTTTGAGGAAGTCTCCGAAAACCCGCGCATACTGCTCTCCAAGCTGATCATCGATGTTGGCCAACATTGATCTGAGTTTTTCAATGCTGTCATCGCCTGACCCGGCAGTCTCTTCGTCGTCATCGTCATTGGTCTCGATATCGCGTTTTTGAAAGAACTTTTTAGATATCGCTGACAGAGGCTTGGCGCCACGTCCCGCGTCTTCCGAACTTGCAACATTTCTGCGGGCATGAATGACTTGATAATTCAATAGCGCCCGCACCTCTGATCGTTCTTTCTCCTCCAGTTGGTCGCGGTGCACCAGGTAGTATGGCGTTTCCTCAGTGTACCCAAAATCATCAAAAGCATAAACTTTAATATCCAAAAACTTTCGGCTGAGATTATTTTCAATGAACTTCTTTCGCTCTTTTGAGTCTGCCGGTAGCACGCGAAGAAGTTTCTTCTTGTCGATGCAGCATTCAAAAAGGATACTGGTATGTCGCCGTGTTGGATCAAGGTCAAGCATAAATTCGGAGAGTATAGCGAGGTTATCAGTCTCGTCGTAAGCTATGCGCAGAACCAGCCTGATCGCGAGTTCCTCGATATTTGTCTCATCATCAATACTGAGCACTTTCTCCCTTATTGGTGTCGGAAAGTCAGTGTAGGTGAATTGTTCGGGCTTTTCTAAAAACCTTTCCAGCAGAACAGCAAAGGATGTTTTCCCGGTGTTGTTTTTGCCTACAAGAAGCGTTGTCTTTTTTCGCATATCCAGGCAGCAATCTTGTAGGAGCCGAAAGTTTTCAATTTTGATCTGTTCAATATACATGTCGAGAATACGCCTGATTTGCGGTCCGTTTCTGGAGCCGAGATTTACTCATTAGAATATCATGCGACACTCTGGCGTTCAAAGTGTAGTTGCGGCTCCAAGTCGACTTGCAACGCAGCAGGGCAATGCTGGGCTTCAAGGTCGCCTGAATGTCGGTATCCAACATTGTTGCGTAGCTGGCTCGCATGAGCAGCGAACTTCCGCTTTCCGCCCAAGTCGGACACTGAGGAGCGGCGCAGAGAAACGCCGTTCGTATCTCACATCGCTTGCGCCCACCGCAGCGTGAAGCACTGAACTCGAGGTATGGAGCGCCCATCGCAAAACGCAAATGCAGCTTCCGTCAGCATTCCCAGACAACGTTTTTCGCCTGGCACATGTGGGCAAGCATGTACCGCTGCGCGAAAGACATTCCGAACGCGATCCAATCTGCGCCGTCCTGCGCGCCTGCACTCCATTCCGCCTCGTCCCCATGACCTACCGCCACGCTGCCTCTGCCCTGATCGTAGTGGATCGTGCGCGTGCCCTCCATGAAACCCGACAGGCTCTGCTCCCAGACTTCGCCGTGCCAGAGCAGCTTCAGTCTGCCACGGCGCGCGTCGTAGTCTGCCGTGAAGAGGGTTCCGAAGCCTTCGCCATGTCTGCGCTGATACAGGGGCGCGCCGAGAAACTGGTCTCCGAGGTCGCCGGGCGCGGTGCCGTCGCGGAGCAGCCGGGACATGTGCGTCCGTCGCTCCAGGGTGCGCGTGAACGCCGGGCGGTCGGCCGGTTCGGAGCCGTGCTGGTGGTTCGTGGCGATGGCCTCGTTCATGCGTCTCATGCCGCCGCCGGGCAGGAGTTCGACCGAAGCGACCTGACCCGATGCATCCGCAAGCACGAGGTTATAGGCCATGTGCGACGGGAGCCGGGCCAATACCCTCAGCGCGGCGTCTACCGTATCGCAGGTCTCCAGCAGATACCGGACGATATGGGTGATGCCGAAGCCGCGACCGGTCGTGCCGCGCCCGCCATAGGCCAGAGCGACACAGAACCCGGCATCGTTGATCCCGTCGGAGAGGCCCCAGAGAAACTCGACCATGCCCATGACGGGCCGCCGCCAGGCGCTGCGCAGCAGGAGACCCTCGTTCAGATCGGGCGATAGGTCATAGTTGCGGACAAGCCGGACCTCGCCGTCTCTCGCATGGGCAGCGAGCGAGCAGCCGCCGAGATAGGCGGGCGGACACCAGCCCGAGAGAAACCGGGCGGCGCGGTCGCCGCCGCCTGCAAGCCTCGACAATTCCGCGTGGACCTCGGCAAGCTCGGGCATATGGCGGCGGATCGCCGCTTCACAGTCGGTACGCGACGGGCCCCGGTCGCCACCGCGGGCCGTGAACCACGCCTTGTAGGCGGGCCAGGACCAGGTCCATCGCTTGAGCCACTTGGCGCCGGGACGGTCCTCGGAGACCGCTTCGAATGTCAGGCTGCCGCTCATGACCGCACCTCCGTGCCAGCGGTCAGAAAGAACCGGACCATCTCGACCGAGGCCTCTGGCCCGTTGGGATCGGTGTGGCTGCCCTCTGCCGCGCCGCCTGACCAGGCATGGGCGATGCCGCCGAGCGACCATTTCTCGGCCACGACCGCCCCACCGGCATCGCGGAACAGGGTCACGGTCGCGCCTGTGGTCGAGCGGTCCTCGATCTCGGAATGCGGGCCCATGCCCAGCGCTCCCGCGATCACTGCGTCCGCGTTTGCGGGCGCGACGGTCGTGTCGGCGCTGCCGTGGAAGACGATGGCGCGCACCGGATCTCCGCGTCGCCCGGGTGCCGCAGCGCCCTGCCCGCGCATCGCGGCGAGCGCACTTGGCAGATCGCGGGCCGCACCGGCGGCCAGCCCGGAATGCACGCCGATCGCCGAGAAGACCTCCGGGTAGGTCGCCCCCAGAATGGCCGCCATCGCGCCACCGGCCGAGAGCCCGGCCGCGAAGATCGCACCGCGGGCGACGCCGAACTCCTCCGACACCTGCAGCGCGAGACCGGCGAGAAGCGCAGGCTCCCCCGCGCCCCGCGCCTGATCCTCGGGGCGGAACCAGTTCCAGCAGCCCATCTGGTTCGCCTGCCGCGCCTGGTCGGGGTAGATCACGATCAGGTTGTTCTCCTCGGCAACGAGGTTCATCCGCGTGCCGACGGCGAAATCATCGGCGGTCTGCGTGCAGCCATGCAGCATCACGACGAGGCCCTGCGGCGCCTCCGCACGTGCCGACGGCACGAAGAGACGGTAGTCGCGCGTCCCGTGGGGTGAGGCATGCGTCCGGGCCTCGTAGCGCGCACCGACCGGCACCGAGGGTTTGAGCGACGAGACCCGGTCTTTGGGGGCTCCTGCACGTCGAGCCGAGGCGAGCGCGTCGATGACCTGACCGAAGGACTGCCGGGTCCGCGCCTTGGGGCGTGGGGCTGGCTGCCCGCTGCCCGCGTGGGCGCCGCTCAGCGTATCCTGGATGAGGCGCGTCGCCTCGAGGGTTGAACCGGCGCGCGTGAGATCGAGCGCCCGGCCCATGGCCGTCGCGAAACTGTCGTTCATCTTGGTGTCCTTTTGAGCGAGGCCTCTGCCTCAGGCGATGCGATCCTTCAGGGCCGCCTTGATGTCGCGCGACGCCTGCAAAGCGCCGAGCACGTGAATTGATCCAATGGTCGCGAGCGCCAGGTCCACCGGCACATCCGACGCGATCCGCGCCAGTCCGACGACGCGGATGTCGAGAACCTCGTTGCGGTCCTTCGCGGCCTCGAGATCGGCCCGCGTCAGGTCGAGCAGACCGACCTCCATCCGCTGCCGCTTGACCGACTGTGCGACCTGCTCCTGCTCGGCGGCAAGCTGGTTGCGAATTGCCGTCCGGATGAAATCGGTCCGGTTTGAATAGAACCCGTCACGCACCAGAAGATCGATCCGGCCAAGATCGACATGGCCGAGGTTTATCGTGATCTTCTCGTTGTCGGAAGGTCTGAGCTGGTGAATCTTTGGCATCGCTATCTCCATCCACTTGGATGGTATATGGATGTTTAACCTGCCTCTGCAAGTCTCGATTTTGTCGGAGGCCTGAAAACCGCCGCCCGCACTCCGAGATGGCGGCCCGGGAATCCCTGCAGATCGGTGCCGATCTCACCCTGCCGCCTGCTCGCAGTGTGCGGAAGCGTTGCATTCAGCATCCAGCAACCGCCCGTGATCCCTGCACAATTGCGGCGGTCCATCGCTCGTCGTCCGAATGAGCCTCTTCGGCCGCGTCTAGGCCTAGCTATCGAAGAAAAGATCGACCGGATCGACGGCCGCCATGAGTCGGCGTCTCAGGCGTGTTCTGTTGCGGTTCGGAGGATAGCGCGGGTCTGACCAGCGACCTGTGAGCCCGTCGCGCACGGCGCCAGGATCGGCTTTGGCCCTGGCTGGAGCCTCTGACTCGGCCTCGTGCGAATTTCGCATCATGCGAAATTTGCGATGTCCGTTTCGTGGGAAACTATCAGATTTTCCATCTTGTCGTTTTACCAAAAGTTTTACCGAAAAACCTAATGCACTGATTTTAATATCATTTGCCAAGTTGCCGGGCCTGCCAACTCCACCGGACCCGAACGCCAGGACGACCCGTCCCGCCCTGCCCCTCGAAGACGCAGAAATGCCGGTGCCTCTTGATCCACCGCAAAGTGAGTGTGCCGCGCGCGCACTAAACTGGCGCGGACTGGATTGGAGAGACCCGGATGCCCGCATCGCGCCGCCTTGCCCTCACGGCCTGCCCGGCTTGTGACCTTCGCCCAATCTCAGGCGGGCGGCCGTGAGCGAGGCGGAGATCGTCTTTCGCTCGGAAGGGCTGACCAAGGTCTACGAGACCGGTGGCGGTCAGGTCTTTGCGCTCTCGGGCGTCGATCTCGAACTCTATGGTGGCGAGCTGACCGTGCTTCTCGGTCCGTCGGGCAGCGGCAAGTCGACGCTTCTGAACATCCTCGGTGGGCTCGACCACGCCTCCGAGGGCCGGGTCTGGTTCCGCGACCTGGAGCTCACTGGGCTGGGCGACCGGGGGCTCACGCGGTTCCGCCGCGACCATGTCGGCTTCGTCTTCCAGTTCTACAATCTCGTCCCAAGCCTCACCGCGCGCGAGAACGTGCAGCTCGTCACCGATATCGCGCGGCATCCGATGTCGCCGGAAGAGGCGCTCGACCGGGTCGGTCTGTCCCACCGGATGGACCATTTCCCCGCCGAGCTTTCGGGCGGCGAGCAGCAGCGCGTCGCCATCGCCCGCGCGGTCGCCAAACGCCCCGAGGTGTTGCTCTGCGACGAGCCGACGGGCGCGCTCGACAGCCAGACCGGCATCCAGGTGCTCGAAGTTCTCAAGCAGATCAACCAGGAGCTCGGCACTTCGACCGTCGTCATCACCCATGCCGCCGCGATCCGGAAGATCGCGCATCGGGTGATCTGGTTCCAGGACGGCCGCATCGCCCGGATCGAGGCCAACGAGACCCGGCTCGAACCCGGAGACATCGCATGGTGAGAGGGATCGAGGCGCTCGACCGCAAGCTCCTGCGCGACTTCGCCCGGCTCTGGGCGCAGTTCCTCGCCATCGCGCTGGTGCTGGCGGGCGGCGTGGCGGTGCTTCTCATGTCCTTCGGCATGTCCCGCGCGCTCGAGGAGACCCGGGACACCTATTACGAGCGCAATCGCTTCGCCGATGTCTTCGTCGATGCCCGCAGCGTGCCGCAGTCGATGCTGCAGATCCTCCGCGAGATCGACGGCGTCACCGCGCTCGAGGCGCGGGTCACGAGCCACGCGACGCTCGACATTCCCGGTAAGATCGATGCGACCGTCGCCTATGTCGCGTCGCTGCCGACGGGCGAGCCGCTCCTGAACCTGCCGCTCCTGCGGATGGGGAGCTGGCCCGATCCCGCCGCGATCGACGAGGTGATGCTGAACGCGCCCTTCGGCGAGGCCAACGGTCTCTACCCGGGCGACGAGATCTCGGCGGTCCTGAACGGCACCAAGCGGCGGCTGACGGTGACCGGATGGGCGCTCTCGCCCGAGTTCATCTACACGATCGGCCCCGGCAGCCTCGTCCCCGACAACGAGAATTACGGTATCCTCTGGATGCCCGAGCGGGCGCTGGCCGCCCTTCTGGACCGCACCGGGGCCTTCGACAATCTCACGCTGAAGCTGCGCCCCGACGCCCGCCCCGAGCCGGTGATCGACGCGCTCGACCGGCTTCTGGAGCCATACGGCGCCTGGGGCGCCATCGACCGCAGCGAACAGGTCTCGAACGCCTTCATCGACGGCGAGATCACCCAGCTCCGGACGCTGGCCTATATCCTGCCGCCCCTCTTTCTGGGGATCACGGTCTTTCTGGTGAACATGGTGATCGGGCGGATCGTGTTTTTGGAACGCGCCGAGATCGGCCTTCTCAAGGCGCTCGGCTACTCGAACGGGGCGATCCTCTTTCACTACCTGCTGCTTGCCGGGCTCGTGGCCTCGGTCGGCGTGGTGATCGGCTTCGCGGCGGGCAGCTGGCTGAGCTACGGGCTGGCGCGGCTCTATGCGCGGTTCTTCGAGTTTCCCTACCTGATCTACAACATCTCCTGGAACACCTACCTGGTCGCCGGGCTCCTCGGGATCGCCGCCGCCACGGTCGGAGCCGCACGGGCGGCCTGGCGCGCGGCCCGGCTGGCGCCC
>NZ_JBHTMU010000040.1:0-34742 GCF_042679605.1 Litorisediminicola beolgyonensis | reverse complement strand
CAGCCGCTCGGACTGGCCCGCGCCGAGGATCCACCCCTCTTCCGGCGCCTCGACCGCCATCATCCCGGCCAGTTCCGCCTCCGGCAACGCCGCGAGCGCCCGGGCCAGCGCCTCGACCTGCACCCTGTCGCGCACCGGGGCCGCGCCCTCCGCCGCCGCGATCTCGGCCTTGACCGCCTCCTCGATCAGCCCCGGCCAGATCTCGACGAGGACCGCGGCGGCCTCGGCCCAGGGCTCGAAGGGCCAGACCGCGCAGCCGGGGAGTTGCCGCAGCCGCGACAGCATCGGGATGCCCATGAGCGCCTGCCCCCCGACCGTGGGCGGAAAGGCCAGCTGCCAGACCGAGGAGGACGCCTTGGCCGCCAGGTCGCAGGCGCGCTTTTCGGGCACCTCGGCGGTGCGCTCGCGACCGCCATAGGGAATATCGGGATGGGCCGCGCGGCTGCTCTTGCCCCAGAACGGCCCGATGCCCGGAAAGAGCCGGTTGATCTCGCTCGCGACCTCGAAGCGATTGTTCGTGCCGTCGGGATCGTCCGCGATCCGCGCCGCAAGCCAGTCCCAGAGCGCGAAGACATCGTCGCGCCCGGTCAGCGCGCGCGCGGTGCCCGAGGGATAGCCGAACGGGAAATCGAACCCCGCAAGCACCCGCCGACCGGCGTCCGTCTCGTCCCTGATCGTGTGGGCGAGCCACTCCTCGGCCTCGAGCCGCGTCGGGAAATGCCGCGCCGGGGCAAGCCGCCCGTCGCGCGCCACAGCGATCCAGATCGCATCCTTGCCCGCGCGCCGTCGCCCCTGAGCCGCCGACCAGTCCGCGACGAGGACGGTGTCGAACCGGCTCACAGCCCGACCTCCTCCAGCACGAAATCGGCGATGGCGCGCGTGTCGTTCAGATCGAAGAGCCGTCGGTCGGTCTCAAGCGGGCAATCGGCGGCGATGGCGCGGATCGTGGGATCGCCCGGCGCGATCAGCGGATTGCCGGTCTCGGCGCGAAACGCCTCGATCTTGGGATGGCGGTCGCGCTTGTAGCCCTCGACCAGCACCAGATCGACGGGCGACAGCCGCCCGAGCAACGCGTCCAGCGTCGGCTCCGGCGCGTCGCGCAACTCCTGCATGAGGGCCACGCGGTTGCGCGAGGACAGAAGCACCTCGGAGGCCCCGGCCACACGATGGCGATGGCTGTCCTTGCCGGGATGATCGACATCGAAGCTGTGATGGGCGTGCTTGACCGTCGACACGGTGATGCCGCGCGAGGTGATCTCGGTCACGAGCCGCTCCATCAGCCCGGTCTTCCCGGCGTTCTTCCAGCCCGTGACCCCGTAGAGTTTCATGCCATGGCCTCCGCCGCCTTCAGATCCTCGGGCGTGTTGACGTTGAAGAACGGATCGCCGCCCTCCACCGGAAAGAGCGCCTGCTCCGCGCCGTGCCGGTCGGTCCAGAGAACGACCTTGCGCAGCCCGCCCTCGAGCGCTGCGCGCAGATCGTCGCGGAGCGCCACCGGCCAGAGCCCGAAGGTCGGGTGCCGGATCGCCCCGCGCTCGGGATCGGGCGTGGCCGCGAGCGCCATCGGATGGGCCTTGCCCTCGGCGGCAAGCTGCAGGCGCGGCACCAGATCGCAGGGGAAGAACGGCGTGTCGGCGGCGACCGAGACGACCGTCTCCGCGCCCTGCTTCGCCGCCCAGTCGAGCCCCGCGAGCACACCCGCAAGCGGTCCGGGAAAATCGGCGACGCTGTCCGGCAGGACGGTCAGGCCATAGGGCGCGAAGCGCGCGGGATCGCCGTTGGCATTGATCGCGAGATCCGCCACCTGCGGCGAGATCCGGTCGATCACGCGGCTCAGGAGCGTCTCGCCGCCAAGCTGCAAGAGCCCCTTGTCGCCGCCGCCCATGCGCGTCGCGCGCCCCCCGGCAAGAATGATCCCGACCGGCGCCCTCACAGCGCCGGCTCCAAAATTTTAATTAAAATTTTGGAGCCCCGGGATGGCATCGACACGCAAACGCGCTGACCGGCGCGCGTGACGCGCAGGGATGGTCTCGGCCGCACGCTCATCGCGGGCAAATCGAAATTTTATCTAAAATTTCGAAACGCGCAGCGCTCATGCCGCCCCCTTTCGGCCGGACCGGCGGCTTTCCTCCGGGACGCTCGCGGGATCGACATCCCGCACCAGCCGCTCTTCGCCCGACAGACAGACGAACCGCTGCCCCCGCATCCGCCCGATGCAGGTCAGCCCGACCTGCCGCGCGATCTCGACCCCCCAGGCGGTGAAGCCCGAGCGCGAGGCGAGCACCGGGATGCCCATCAGCGCGCATTTGATCACCATCTCCGAGGTCAGCCGCCCGGTCGTGTAGAGGATCTTGTCCCGCGCCGTCTCGCCCTCGAGCCGCATCCAGCCCGCGATCTTGTCGACCGCGTTGTGCCGCCCGACATCCTCCATGTAGACCAGCGGGCGGTCCTCTGCGCAGAGCACCGTCCCGTGGATCGCGCCGGCCTCGAGATAGAGCGACGGCGTCGTGTTGATCTGCCGCGCCAGCGCGTAGAGCCAGGAGGTCCGGACCTCCGCCTCGGGCAGCGTCAGCCCCTCGAGCCCCTCCATCATGTCGCCGAAGACCGTGCCCACCGCGCAGCCCGAGGTGCGGGTCTTCTTCTTGACCTTCTCCTCGTAGGTGGTCTGGCTCGCCGTGCGCACCACCACCGTCTCGAGCTCCTCGTCGAAATCGATTCCGGTGATCTCGTCCTCGGGCCGCAACATGCCCTGGTTCTCGAGAAATCCGACCGCGAGGTAATGCGGATAATCCCCGATCGTCATCGCGGTGACGATCTCCTGGCTGTTGAGATAGATCGTCAGCGGACGCTCCTCGACCACCGCGATCTCGACCCGCGCGCCGGTGTGATCGGTGCCCTCGACCGCCCGCGTCAGGCCGTCTGCGCCGGGATCGGGCGCGATCACATAGGGGGGGATGCGGGCCTCCGAGGCCAATTGCAGTTTCCTCAGCCGGGGTCTAGGGGAGATGTGACTAACCGATGTAAGGCAGAGTGATGTCGGGTGAAAGCGCAATGTCAAGCTACGCCCGGGGCGTGCGGGACGGGTTGCCGTTCCTCGCCGTGATCCTGCCCTTCGCGATCCTCTTCGGCGTGATCGCCACCGAAGCCGGGCTGAGCGTGTACGAAGCGGTGGCCTTTTCGGTCGTCGTGATCGCGGGCGCGGCGCAGTTCACCGCGATCCAGCTCATGCAGGACCAGGCCCCGGTCCTCGTGGTCATCGCCTCGGCGCTCGCGGTGAACCTGCGCATGGCGATGTACTCGGCCTCGATCACGCCGCATCTGGGCGCACTGACGCTCTGGAAACGGGCGCTCGTGGGATATTTCCTCGTCGACCAGACCTATGCGCTGGCGATCCTCGAATACGAGCGGCGGCCGCAGAGCAGCCGGGCGGAGAAGTTTGCCTATTTCATGGGCGCGGTGACGCCGATCTGCCTGCCCTGGTATGCCGCGACATATCTGGGCGCGATGCTCGGCAGCGCCGTGCCCACCGAGCTCGGCCTCGACTTCGCGCTCCCCATCGCCTTTCTCGCGATGATCGGCCCGATGCTGCGCAGCCCCGCCCATATCGCCGCCGCCATCGTCGCGACGCTCGCGGCGCTCTTCGCGGCGGGACTGCCCTACAATCTCGGGCTCATAGTCGGAGGCTTGGCCGGAATGATCGCCGGAGCCTGGGTCGAGCAGCGCATGGGAGACGTTCCATGATCGACACCAAGACGCTCTGGCTGGTCATTATCGTGCTCGGCATCGGCAGCTTCGGCCTGCGCTTCCTGTTCCTGGGGCTGGTCGGAGACCGCGAGCTGCCGGAATGGCTCCTGCGCCATCTGCGCTACACCGCCGTCGCGATCCTGCCCGCGCTGGTGGCCCCGTTGGTGCTCTGGCCGCGGGCAACCGACGGCGCGCCGGACCCGGTGCGCCTCACCGCCGCCTTCGCGACCTTCGCCGTCGGCTACATCACCCACAGCGTGCTGGCCGCGATGGTCGCGGGCGCCGCGGTGCTGGGCGGCGGGCTTTACCTGTTCGGCTGATCCGCCGCCACCGTGTCAATCGGGGCGCGCGGCTGGAAGGCCTCGATCGCCACGCGCTTGTCGTCCGAGTCGTCCTCGTAGAGCACCTGCTCGCGCACGCCCGGAATCTCGGCGAACTGGTTCGCGAGGCTCTTCGGCCAGAGCGTGCTGCGGATCGATTCGAACCCGCGAAGCTGCCTCAGGATGCCCGCGGTCGCGCTGGCGCAGAAGGCATAGGGCACCCGCCCGTTCGCCTGCGCGAGGGCCAGCGCCTTCTCGGCCACGTCGGGCGGCACCTCGACATCCTGGATACGCACGTGGAAGCTCTCGCGCGCATGGGCGCGGGCGTAGAAATCCGCGATCCGCGGGGTGATCCCGTAGAGCACGTCCTGCCGCTCGGGCACCGCCGAATGGCGCACCGAGCCCGCGGGGTCGAAGATCACCCGCTGCGAGGGCGCGTTGATCATCAGGCTCGAATGCTCGCCCGCCCCGGTGGTGTTCGACACCATCGTGAAGAGCGTCAGCGAGGGCGGACCGTCATGCCGGTACGGCGCCCGCGACACTTCCTCGAACGTGTTGTCATCACCGGGCGGGTAGCCGCAGGCCGACAGCGCGAGCGCCGTCAGAAGGCAGAGGATCAATCGCATGGCGCTCTCGGAACCGGAGGGATCAGGCGTTGAAGATCGCGAGCAGGATCACGGCGACGAGGATCACGATCACCGTGCGGATGGTGAAGGTGATGAAGCCCTCGAAGGTCTTTTCCTGGGTGGTGATGTCCATGCTGCCATGCTTGTGCTCGGCCATGTCGGGTCCTTCCTGATCTCGTGTCGGATGTGGATTAGCCGATTTGCGCGGCGCTGTCACGCCATGCCAAAGGCGCATTCCGCCGCAGTTTTACCGGGCGCGGAAGAGCCAGGCGTCGCGCTCGCCGACGCTGCGCACGGCGCGGCCCTCGTGCCAGAGATGCAGGCAATGCGCCATCGCCTCGACCATCGCGAGCCCGTATTCCCCCTTGCCGATCCGGCGCTTGAAGAGCGTCGCGAAGCAGTCGCAGGCGCTTTGCGGCGTCTCCAGATGCGCCTCGAGACGGGCCAGCGCGCCGTGGTGATTCTCGATCAGCTGCCGCATCCGGAGCGGCAGGCCGGTGAAGGGCAGCTTGTGGCCGCCGAGCACCAACTGATCGGGCCGCGCATAGGCCGAGAGCCGCTCGCAGGCCTCGAGCCAATCGGCCACCGGGTCGGCCTCGGGCTGGGTGGCATAGACGCCGATATTCGAGCTGATCGAGGGCAGCATCTGGTCGCCGCCCAGAACCAGCCCGTCGTCGCGGCTCCAGAGCGTGGCGTGTTCCGGCGCATGCCCGTTGCCGATATGCACGTCCCAGTCGCGCCCGCCGATCCGGAGCACGTCGCCTTGGGCGATCCGGGTGAAGCCCAGGGGCATCGGGTGCACCGTGTCGGCGAAGTTGAACGGCCGCTCGGCGGCCCGCTCGGCATAGATCTCGGGATCCATCCCGCAGCGCCGCCAGAAGAGCAGCGTCTCCTCGGGGGCCCGCTCCTGCTCGTCCAGCGTCAGCATCCGCGCGAAGAGCCAGGCCGTCCGCGTCGCCAGAAGCTCCGCGCCGCGCGACTGGAACCAGCCCGCCATGCCAACGTGATCGGGATGGTGATGGGTGATCAGAACCCGGTGGACCGGTTTCCCCGCGAGCGGCCCGGCCAGGATCTCTTCCCAGAGCGCCACGCTCCGGCGCGAATGGATGCCGGTATCGATCAGCGTCCAGCCATCGCCATCGTCAAGCGCGTAGACATTGACGTGGTCGAGCTTCATCGGCAGCGGCAGGCGCAGCCAGAACACGCCCTCGGCAACGAGGGTCGCGCCGCCCGGCTCGGGCGGCGCGTCGAAGGGATAGCGAATGCCGGTCTCGGCCCCGTCCATCACGCCGCGAGATCGTCCGGCGACAGCGCGTAGAGCGCATCGGCCCCGGCGCGCGCATGGGCCAGAAGCGCGCCATGCTCGGGCAGGAGCCGGGTGATGTAGAACCGCGCGAGCTTGGCATGCGCGCCCTCGGGATCGGCCTTGGCGGCAAGGAGGTGGTAGTAGCCGCCCAGAACCCGCGCGAAGCCCTTGAGGAACGGCACCGAGCCCGCGAAGCGCTGGTTCATCTCCTGCCCCGCCAGCCACTCGACCGCCTCGCGCAGCGTCTCGGCCGCCTGGAAGACCGGATCGGCCAGTTCGGGCATCTCGCTGCGGATCGCCTCGACCCGCTCCTCGATCTCGTCGAGCAGCTCGAAGGCCGCCTCGCCGCCATCCATCATCTTGCGGCCGACAAGGTCCATTGCCTGGATGCCGTTCGTGCCCTCGTAGATCGCGGTGACCCGCACGTCGCGGGCATATTGCGCCGCGCCGGTCTCCTCGATGAAGCCCATGCCGCCATGCACCTGGATGCCCATATCCGCCACGGCGATGCCGGTATCGGTGCCGAAGGCCTTGGCCACGGGCGTCAGCAGCGCGGCGCGCGCCTCCCACCCGGCGTCGCCGGTAGCGCGGCCCATGTCGATCGAGACCGCGCAGGCCAGCGCGATGGCGCGGGCGGCGAAGGTCTCGGCCTTCATCGTCGCGACCATGCGGCGCACATCGGCATGATCGAGGATCGTGCCGGTGCCGTTCTCGATGGGCGAGCGGCCCTGCTTGCGGTCCCGCGCATAGGCCAGCGCATGCTGCGTCGCGGCCTCGGCCACGCCGACGCCCTGGACGCCGACGCCCAGACGGGCGTTGTTCATCATGGTGAACATCGCGCGCATGCCGCCGCCCTCGGGGCCGACGAGCCAGCCGGTCGCGCCGTCATACTCCATCACCGCCGTCGGCGAGCCATGCAGGCCCAGCTTGTGCTCGAGGCTCACGACCCGAAGATCGTTGCGCGCACCGGGGTTGCCGTCCGCATCGGGGAGGAATTTCGGCACCATGAAGAGGCTGATGCCCTTGGTGCCCTCGGGCGCATCGGGCAGACGCGCCAGCACCAGGTGGCAGACATTCTCGGAGAAATCCGTGTCGCCCCAGGTGATGTAGATCTTCTGTCCCGAGATCGCGAAGCTGCCGTCGCCCTTGGGCTCCGCCTTGGTCCGAAGCGCGCCCACGTCCGAGCCCGCCTGCGGTTCGGTCAGGTTCATCGTGCCGGTCCACTCGCCCGAGATCAGCTTGGGCAGGTAGGTCGCCTTGATCTCGTCGCTGGCGTGGTGCTCCAGCGCCTCGATCTGGCCCTGGCTCATCAGCGGCTGAAGCTGCAGCGACAGGCAGGCCGAGGACATCATTTCGTTCACCGCGCTCGTCACCGCCATCGGCAGGCCCATGCCGCCGTTCTCGGGATCGGCGGCGATGGACACCCAGCCACCCTCGCGGATCGCGGCGAAGCCGTCGCCGAAGCCTTCGGGCGTGCGAACGACGCCGTTCTCCAGCCGGGAGGGGTCGAGATCGCCCTTGCGCTGAAGGGGTGCCAGCACCTCTTCGCACATCTTGGCACTTTCGGTCAGGATCGCCTCGACCATGTCGGGGCTCGCCTCGGCGAAGCGGTCGGTGGCGGCGACGGCGTCGAAACCGACGACGTGGTCAAAGAGAAAACGGAAATCGGAAACCGGAGCGCGATAAGGCATTCTGGATCACCTCGGTTATTGGAAAGTCGTCAGCGGCGGGCTAAAGCCCTCGGATTGAGGATAGAGTAGCCGGGAAGCTCCCGGGTTCAATCGAAACGCGGCGTAACGGATAATCTCGATGACCGAGCGGCAGACCGAACGCCTCAGCGCACGCCCGGACGATCTGGCCCGCGCCGCCGAGATCTGGCGCGCAGGCGGGCTGGTCGCGCTGCCGACCGAGACCGTCTACGGTCTTGGCGCGGACGCCTCGAACGACCTGGCCGTCGCCCGGATCTTCGAGGCCAAGGGGCGGCCCCGCTTCAATCCCCTGATCGTGCATGTCGCGACACCCGAGGACGCGCAGGCGCTGACCCTCTGGGACGATCGCGCCGAGCGCCTGGCGCAGGCCTTCTGGCCCGGGCCGCTCACGCTCGTGCTGCCCCTCAGACCCGGCGCTCCGGTCTCGAAGCTCGTGACCGCCGGGCTTGACACGCTGGCGGTGCGCTGCCCCGCCCACCCCGTGGCCCAGGCGGCGCTGTCGACCTTCGGAGGCGGCATCGCCGCCCCCTCCGCCAACCGCTCGGGCAAGCTCTCGCCCACTTCCGCCGCGCATGTCCTCGCCGGTCTCGACGGGCGCATCGACGCGGTGATCGAGGCGGGCGCGTCGGAGATCGGCCTCGAATCGACCATCCTCGGCCTCGCGGGCCCCGCGACCCTGCTCCGCGACGGCGCGATCACTGCCGAAATGCTGGCCCAGGCGCTCGGCGAAGAGGTCCTCTCGCGCGCCGCCAATGCCGCGATCAGCGCGCCGGGTCAGCTGGCCTCGCATTACGCACCCCGCGCCGCGATGCGGCTCGACGCGACCGACTGGCAGGAGGGCGAGGCGACGCTCGGCTTCGGAGAGGTCACGGCCGATCTGAACCTCTCGCCCGCAGGCGATCTGCGCGAGGCCGCGGCCAATCTCTTCGAATATCTGCACCGCCTCGACGCAGGCGGCGCCGCGCGCATCGCCGTCTCGCCGATCCCGCGCAAGGGGCTGGGTCTCGCGATCAACGACCGCCTGTCGCGCGCCGCCGCCCCGCGGGACTGACGGCTCAGGCCTGCCCGCCCTCGCTCGACAGGGCCAGCGCTGCGACCCCAAGCGTGGCCAGCGCCGCTTCCCATTTCTCGGGCGCGGGCGTGTGGAAGACCAGGTCGCGGCTCGCGTCGCAGACAAGCCAGCCGTTCTGCGCCAGCTCGCCCTCGAGCTGCCCCGGCCCCCAGCCCGCATAACCGAGGCACATCATCCGCTCCGAGGGCCCCTGCCCCCGCCCGATTTCCTCGAGGATGTCGAGGGTCGCGGTCATCCCGAACCCGCCCTCGACCTCGAGCGTCGAGACCGAGGATTGATACTCGTCGCCATGCAGTACGAAACCCCGCCCGGTTTCGACCGGACCGCCGAAGAACACGCGCTCCCCGGCCAGGTCCGAGGGCGTCTCGATCGAGAGCTGCTCGAACAAGGCGGCCATGTCGATCTCGGGCGCGGGCTTGTTCACGATGAGCCCCATCGCCCCGTCCTCGGAATGGGCGCAGAGAAAGATCAGACTGTGCTGAAAGCGCGGATCGCCCATGCCGGGCATCGCGATCAGCATCTTGCCGGTCAGGTCCGTGGTCACGTGAGCGTCAGTCATCGTCCCTCAGCATGACGGCTTGCATGGGCCCGCGCAAGAGAGTGCCCGGCGCGACACCGCTCGCATCCTATCTCTCAGACGTGACTTTCCATTTCAGGGACCGCGCGGCAGGAGTAACGCCATGATCAAAGCCGCGTTCACCCTCGCTCTCGCCTTCTGTCTTGCCGCGCCCGTGGCCGCGGGCGGGTTCGACCAGAGCGTTTCCGCCCAGCTGCGCCCCGGCTGGCGCCTGCCCGATGGCCGCCACGTCGCGGGGCTGGAACTGACGCTCGCGCCGGGCTGGAAAACCTATTGGCGCGCGCCGGGCGACGCGGGCATCCCGCCAAGCTTCGACTGGAGCGGCTCCGACAATGTCTCGGCCGTCGCGATCACCTGGCCGGTCCCGCATGTCTCCTACCAGGGCGGCATGCGCTCGGTCGTCTATACCGACCGGGTCGTCCTGCCCCTGACCGTGTCGCCGTCCAAAAGCGGCGAGGTGCGGCTGTCGGGCGAGGTCAGCATCGGCGTCTGCAAGGACGTCTGCCTGCCGAAGACCCTGCGCCTCGACGCGACGCTCGGCGACGGCGACCGGCCCGACCCGGTCATTGCCGCGGCGCTGGCCGACCGCCCCTTCTCGGCCTCCGAGGCCGGGGTGCGCGGCGTGACCTGCTCGGTCGCGCAGATCGAGGGCGGGCTGAGCCTGACCGCGAAGATTGACATGCCGAGCGCGGGCGGCACCGAGGAAATGGTGATCGAGACCGGCAACCCCGCCGTCTGGGTCTCCGAACCCGAGAGCCGCCGCGACAACGGTCTCCTAGTGGCCACCGCCGAGCTGATGCACATGGAGGCCAAGCCCTTCGCGCTCGACCGCGACGAGGTGACCGTGACCGTGATCGGCGAGCGCCACGTGGTCGAGATCACCGGCTGCAAGGGCTGAGGCTCAGGCCCGCCGCACCCGCGCCAGCGCCAGACCGACATAGGCCGCGATCAGCGCCACCAAGACGCCCGCCAGGAACACCCCGAACGCCGCGGCCATGCCGGTGGCCCCGCCCAGCGCCTCGGGCAGCGCGCCGGTGACGGCGCTCCAGACCATCGTCAGCGCGAACCACCCCGCCAGGGCCGCCGTCAGCCCCAGATAGCCGCGCCGGATGCCCCGCGCCCGGTGCCGCAGCGCCCGCAGCGTCGAGACGCGCGCCCGCGCGATGTCCTCTCCGACCGCGATGAGCGCGGGCACGACCAGAAGCACCAGCACCACGCCAAAGCCCAGCCCGTAGACCAGCGTGATCACCGTGGGCTTCAGGAACTGCGCCTGGCTCGACCCTTCGTAAAGGAGCGGCGCCAGCCCGAGCACCGTCGTCAGCGTCGTCAGCAGGACCGGACGCAGCCGGTCCGCCGCCCCGTCGAGGATCGCCGGCACCGTGCCCCGCCCGTCCCGATACTCGTCGATGGTCGTCACCAGCACGATGGAATCGTTGATGATGATCCCGGTCATGCCCAGCAATCCGACCACCGTGAACATCGACATCGGCACGTCCCAATAGGCATGGCCCCAGATCGTGCCCACCAGCCCGAACGGGATGATCGCCATCACCACCAAGGGCCGCGACCAGCTCGCGAAGACCCAGGCGAGCACCAGGTAGATGCCCAGGAGCACCAGCACGAGACCGAGAAACGCATCCGACAGGAACGCGTCCTCCTGCTCGGAGAGGCCCGAGAGCCGGTAGTCGACCTGCGCCTCGCTGGCGATCTGCGGCAGGATCTCCTGCTCCAGCGCCTTCATGACCTCGGCGGCGCGCGCCGGATCGTCCTCCGAGATGTCGCCGGTGACCGAGATCAGCCGGATGCCGTTCTCGCGCCGCACCGTCGAAAAGCCCGCCCGGCTCTGCACATCGACGATATCGGCAAGCGCGACATAGGCGCCCTCGGGCGTGCGCAGGAGCATCCGCTCCAGGAAATCGGCGGTCAGCTCTTCCGCGGGCAGCTCCACCCGGATCGCGGCCGAGCGCGGACCGTCGGGATAGGTCGCGGCCTCGATCCCGCCCAGACGCGCCCGGAGCGTCTGCCCCAACCCGTCGATCTCGAAGCCCAGCGCCTGCCCCTGCGGCGTCAGCTCCAGGATCAGCTCTTCCTTGTCATAGCCCAGATCGTCCTCGACCGCCGAGACCTCGGGAAACTGCGCGAGCGCGGTCTTGAGCGCCTCGGAGGCCGATTTCAGCACCTCCGCCGAGGCGCCGTAGAACTGCACGTCGAGCGCGTCGCCCCCGGGCCCCGAGCGCCAGCCGCGGAAGCTGACCGTCTCGGCCAAGGGGTGCGGCACCACCGCCTCCTGCAGCTCGCCCACGAACTGGAAGCTCGAATAGGGGCGGAGATCGGCCTCGATCAGCTCGATCGAGATCGCGCCCAGCTGGTCGGGATCCTTGCTGTCCGTGCCCGAGAGCCCGCGCCCGGAATTGCCGCCGATCTCGGCCATGACGTAGGCGATGGGATTGCGCCCGTAGCGCTCTTCGTACTCGGCGCCCAGCGCCTCGGTCGCGCGCTGCATCTCGCGCATCATCGCAAGGCTCTCCGCCCGCGTCGCCCCCGGCGCCATCGCGAAATTGCCGGTGACCGAGGACTGCTCGGGCGCGTTGAAGAAGCGCCAGGGCACATCGCCGCGAATGAGCAGCGCCACCTGGCTCGCGAGCAGCACCAACACGCCCGCGATCACCACGTAGCGCGCCGCGACCACGCCCGCCATGAGCGGACGGAAGAGGCTTCCCCGCACCCAGCGGAAGCCGCGATTGACCTGCCGCGACGGCCAGTCATACCAGCGCTCGCGGCCCGCCGCTCGGATCGCATGCGCCATGTGATGCGGCAGGATGAGGAAGCACTCGACCAGCGACGCGATCAACACCGTGATCACCGTAAAGGGGATGTCCGCGATCAGGTTGCCGAAGCGCCCGCCGATCACCACCAGCCCGAAGAACGCAATCACCGTGGTCAGCGTCGCGCAGAAGACCGGCAGGAACATGCGCTTGGCCGCGGTCTCGGCGGCCTCGGTCGGAGACAGGCCGCGCCGCGACAGGTGATCGGCATGCTCGCCCACCACGATGGCGTCGTCGACCACGATGCCGAGCGTGATGATCAGCGCGAAGAGCGAGATCATGTTGATGGTGATCCCGGCGGCATACATCAGCGCGATGGCCGCCAGCATCGACACCGGGATGCCCGCCGCGACCCAGATCGCGGTGCGCGCGTTCAGGAACAGGAACAGCAGCAGCAGCACCAGCCCGAGTCCCGTCAGCCCGTTGTCGAGCAGGATATCGAGCCGCCCGGTGATCATCTCGGCCCGTGTGCGGATCAGGTCGATCTCGACGCCTTCCGGCAACCCGGCCTCGAGCTCGGCGGCGACCTCCTCGACGGTCTGCTGGATGCCGATGGCGTCGCCCCGCGCGCTGCGGTCGATCCGTACCGAGATCGCCGGGTTCTCGCCGACGAAATAGCTGCGCTCGCGGGTCACGCCCTCGACCCGGACCCGCGCCACGTCGCCCACCGTCAGGTTGGTCCCGTCGCGGTTCGAACGCAGCACGATCCCCGCGATCTGGTCGGGCTTGCGCTTCTCGACCCCGGTGCGCACCCGCGCGTTGGCCCCCTCGACCTCGCCTGCCGGATCGGCATCGACCTCGGCGGCGATGGCCGCCGCGATCTCGCCGAGCGTCAGGTCATAGGCGAGAAGATTGGCCGAGGGCACCTCGATCACCGTCTCCGGCGCCGCGAGCCCCCGGATGGTGCTGCGCGTCACGCCCTCGGCGAAGAGCCGCGCCACGAACTCGTCGGCGAAGCGCGCCAGTTGCGCGGGCGCGACCGGGCCGGTGATCACCACATCCGTCACCCGGTCGAACCAGGTCGAGCGCGTGACCTCGGGCTCGTCGGCCTCTTCGGGCAGCTCGCTCACCGCGTCGATGGCCTGCGTCACGTCATTGGCGGCGCGCGCCATGTCCCAGCCGGGCTCGAACTCCAGCTCGATCCGAGCGCTGCCCTCGCGCGACGCGGCACTGCTGGCCTCGACTCCCTCGACCGCCAGAAGCGCCGGTTCTAGGAGCTGCACGATGGCCGCGTCGACATCCTCGGCCCCCGCGCCCTCCCAGCGCACCGAGACGTCGACCTCGTCGACCACCACGTCGGGAAAGAACTGCGCCCGCATCTGCGGTACCGCGAAGGCGCCCGCCGCGATCATCAGGATCAGGAGCAGGTTCGCCAGCGTCCGGTGCCGGGTGAAGACCGACAGGATGCCTCCGGTCCGGGCGTCGATCCGGCGCATCGCCCTAGCCCCCGATCCGCGCTTCGATCCGGTCGACGACCTCGGCGGGCACCTCGGGTTCGCGCAGCTGCGACAGGATCCGCTCCTTGGCCGCCTCCGGCATCCGCGCGTTGCCCTCGACATAGGCCACGAGCCGCGCCCGCCGCGCCTCGGTCAGGGCGACCATGTCGCGCCCCTCTGCCGCCTCCGCGCCCGCGCCGCCGTTGGGGCGCACCTTGATCCCCGGCCCCAGAAGCGGGGTCCGCTGCGCCACGACCCGCGCGCCGTCGAGCCCCTCGCCGGCAACGAGCACATCATCCCCCTGCCGCCGCAGAAGCGTGACCTGCCGCGCTTCCAGCCGATCCTCGTCGCCCAGGACCAGCACAGTCCCCGAAGCGTCGAGCGCCGTCGCGGGCAGCCGCACGACCCCGTCGATCGGCGCTTCGGTGATCCTCACGGTCACGAAATCCCCCGGCCGGAAGCCCGGGGACGATCCGAGCCGCGCATAGACGAGCCGCCCGGTCTCGCCCTCGCCCACCGCCGCGGCGGCGCGGTCGATCACGCCCTCCGCCTCAATATCGGTGCCGAAGACGTCGAGCACCACCGTCACCTCGGCCTCCGCCAACTGTCCCTCGCCGTCCAGAAGCCGCGCGTAGGATTGCACCGGCACCCGGAACGCCACCTCGAGCGCCTCCGGATCAATAAGCCGCGCGATCCGCTCATTGGCCGAGACGAGCCCGCCCTCGACCACCGCGACATCCGCCAGCGTCCCGGCGAACCCCGCCCGGATCTCGGTCTCCGCCAGCCGCCGCTCCGCCTCGCCGAGCGCGATCTCGGCCCGCGACAGCTGCGTCGCCGCCTGGTCCACCCGCGCCTCGGCCTCGGCCAGGGACTGCCGCCGCTGCAGCACCGCCGTCCGCGCCCCCGAGGCCGCCAGCTCCGCGTTCTCGACGGCCGAGGCGCTGCCGACACCGCGACTTTCGAGATCGCGCTGCCGCTGAAGCGCCCGGTCGTAAAGCCCGACCTCCTCTTCCGAGGCCGCAAGGTTGTCCTCGGCCAGGGCAACGGCCCGCGCCGCCTCGCGACGCGCATCCTCCGCATCGCTCAGATCCGCGCGCGCCCGTGCGAGCCCGTCCTGGGCCTCCGCCGGGTCGATCCGCGCGATGAGCGCGCCCGCCGCGACCCGGCCGCCCTCTTCCACCGCGTCGGCCAGTTCCACGATCCGCCCCGCGCTCGCCGCGCGCAGCTCCAGCTCGCGCCGCGTCTCGACCTGCCCGAAGGCCGTCAGGACCGGCGTCTCGGTGCCTGCGCGCGCCTCGACCACATTGACCGTGAAGACCCGCTCGCGCGCCTCCGGCACCCGTGGCGCATCGTTCATCCGCGCCGTGACCGCGTCGCGCAGGATCACCCCGGCCCAGAGCAGAAGCCCGGCCGTCACCGCCAGCAGAAACAGCCCCGTCAGGCTGCGGCGCAGAAATCTCATCGGCTCTCCGATCCGGTCGTCATCCTTGGATGATACGCGCGCCGCGCCGCCCGGCCCAGAGCCAAGCGGCTGACAAGCGCGTGACGCGCGGGCTTATTTCCGGCGGCGATGCTCGTCGAGCCGCGGGAAGATCTCGACGAAATTGCAGGGCCGGTGCCGGTAATCGAGCTGCAGCGCCAGGATCTCGTCCCAGGCATCCTTGCAGGCCCCGGGCGAGCCCGGCAGCGCGAAGAGATAGGTGCCCTGCGCAACGCCTCCGGTGGCGCGCGACTGCACCGCCGAGGTGCCGATCTTCGCCATCGAGACCATGGTGAAGACCGTCCCGAAGGCGTCGATCTCCTTCTCGTAGACGTCGCGATGCGCCTCGACCGTCACGTCGCGGCCGGTGAGCCCCGTGCCGCCGGTCGAGATCACCACGTCGATCTCCGGATCGGCGCACCAGGCCCAAAGCCTCTCGGCGATCTCGCCGCGCTCGTCGCGGCAGATGGCGCGCGCCGCCAGCACATGCCCCGCCGCCTCGAGCCGCGCCACCAGCGTATCGCCCGAACGGTCGTCGCCCGGAGTGCGCGTGTCGCTGACGGTCAGCACGGCGATCCGCACCGGCACGAAGTCGCGGCTCTCGTCGATCCGGCTCATGTCGCCCCCTTCTCCAGCCGCGCCTTCAACTCCAGAAGATCGGCCCAGGCCTCGCGCTTGGCCTGCGGCGTGCGCAAGAGATAGGCCGGGTGGAACATCGGCATCACCGGGCGGCCCCAGGCCTCGGCCCAGAGCCCGCGCAACCGCGTGATCCCGCGCCGCCCCAGCACCGCCTGGCACGAAATATTGCCCATCAAGACAAGCATATCCGGCCTGGCCAGCGCCACGTGACGCTCGAGAAACGGCAGCATCATCGCGATCTCGTCCGGCTTCGGGTCGCGGTTCTGCGGCGGCCGCCAGGGCAGAACGTTGGTGATGTAGACCGCACGCTCGGCCTCCCCGGCGCCGCGCGACAGGCCGATCGCCTCGAGCATCCGGTCGAGAAGCTGGCCCGCGCGTCCCACGAAAGGCCGCCCCTCGCGGTCCTCGTCGCGCCCCGGCGCCTCGCCGATCACCATCACCCGCGCGCCCGGCAGACCGTCGCTGAACACCAGGCTGCGCGCCCCGCGCTTCAACGGACAGGCCTCGAAATCCGCAAGCGCCCCGCGCAGGGCGTCCAGATCCCCGGCCCCTGCCGACGCGGCCCGCGCCAGCGCCACCGGGTCCTCCTCGGCAAGCACCGCGACCGACGCCACCGCGGCCCGTGCGGCGCGCTCGGCCACCGCCTCGCGCGCGGCCTCGAACCGGTTCACAGGCGTCTCCGAGATGGTCTCGGTCACGCCGAGATCCACCTGCCATTCGAGCATCGCCCGCGCGCTGTGCCAGTCCAGAGCCGATTCCATGACGGCACCCTACCCGCGCCCGCGACCGACCGGAAGCGCCCCCGCCCTGGGCCTCATCTGTCCATAAATATTCCCGGAGAGCGCGAGAGGCAGCGTCTCTCGCAGGCGCGGCACGCGCCTTTCGGCCAAATCCGCCACCCCGGAGTGCGGCATCTTGGCTTCCCGGGGCGCGCTTCCTATAACCGCCCCGACCCGAGCACGGAACTGTTCCGCCCATGCGCTTCGACCAACGTCACCTTCTGGGGATCGACCCCCTGCGTCCCGACGAGATCGCCACGATTCTCGACCTCGCCGACCGCTACGTGACGCTGAACCGGCGCGCCGAGAAACATGCCGAGGTGCTGGCCGGCCGCACCCAGATCAACATGTTCTTCGAGAACTCCACCCGCACCCAGGCGAGCTTCGAACTTGCGGGCAAGCGGCTCGGGGCGGACGTGATGTCGATGGCGATGCAGGCCTCCTCGATCAAGAAGGGCGAAACCCTGATCGACACGGCGCTGACGCTCAACGCCATGCATCCCGACCTTCTCGTGGTGCGCCACCCGCAATCGGGCGCGGTCGATCTCCTGGCCCAGAAGGTCAATTGCGCGGTCCTGAACGCGGGCGACGGGCGGCACGAACACCCGACCCAGGCGCTCCTCGACGCGCTGACGATCCGCCGCGCCAAGGGACGGCTGCACCGGCTGACCGTGGCGATCTGCGGCGACATCGCGCATAGCCGAGTGGCGCGCTCGAACATCCTGCTGCTGCACAAGATGGAGAACCGCATCCGCCTCGTCGGCCCGCCGACGCTGATGCCCGCGGGGATCGAGAGCTTCGGGGTCGAGGTCACCCATGACATGGCCGAAGGTCTCAAAGATGCGGACGTGGTGATGATGCTCCGGCTGCAGAAAGAGCGCATGGATGGCGGGTTCATCCCGTCCGAGCGGGAATATTACCACCGCTACGGGCTCGATGCCGAGAAGCTCGACATCGCCAAGCCCGACGCGATCGTGATGCATCCCGGGCCGATGAACCGCGGGGTCGAGATCGACGGCACCATCGCCGACGATATCAACCGCTCGGTGATCCAGGAACAGGTGGAGATGGGGGTCGCGGTGCGCATGGCCGCGCTCGATCTTCTCGCCCGCAACCTGCGGGCCAGTCCGAAAGAGGTGATGGTGTGAGTACGCGGATGGACATCCCGAGCAGCGAATCCGGCACGGTCCGGCTTTTCCATCTCGATCTGCCGCCCGAGGCGATCGAGCGGTTCACGGCGCAGGCCGGGACCGGCGAATGGCCGCTGCAATACGCGCTCGGCGCCGACCGGCTGAGGCCCGGCTTCGTCGAGGTCATCTCGGTGCGGGAGATCCTGCCGATGACGCTCTCGAGCTATCTCGCCGAAGCCTACGGCCTCGGCGGCGAGGAGTTTCGCGGCGCGCGGTCGCAGATCGACGCGCTGACCGGCCATGTGGTGATCGTGCCCTCCGAGGCTTTCGGCCACCAGGCCCAGACCCTGACCGTGGCCTCTCCCCTGCGCTGGATCGGCACATTCTCGGAGCCGCAGGGCACCCGCGCCCAAGGCAAGGTCCGCAGCAAGGCAGCCGAGGGGCACGTCCAGCCCGGCGGCACCGGCACGCGCAGCATCGGCGGCTCGCCGCTCCTCCGCGCGCTGATCATCGTCGTCAGCGCCTTCACGCTAGGCGTTCTTGCCTATGCCTTCGGGCTCGGGCGCTGAGCGGGACATGACGGCGCTCCTCCTCCATAACGCGCGCCTCGTCGATCCCGAGGCCGGGACCGAGACCGAGGGCGGCCTCCTGATCGAGGCCGGGCGCATCGCCGCGCGCTTCGAGGGCCCCATCGACCCGGAGCTGGCAGAGCGCGTGCCGCCCGAGAACCGCGTCGACGCGCGCGGCAAGGCCCTGGCGCCGGGGATCGTCGATATCGGCGTGAAGGTCTGCGAGCCGGGCGAGCGCCACAAGGAGAGCTTCCGCTCCGCGGGGCTCGCTGCCGCGGCGGGCGGGGTGACCACCATGGTCACGCGCCCCGACACCCTGCCCGCGATCGACACGCCCGAGGTGCTCGAGTTCATCCGCCGCCGCGCCAACGAGGTGTCGCCGGTCAGGGTGCTGCCGATGGCGGCGCTGACCAAGGGCCGCGCCGGTCACGAGATGACCGAGATCGGCTTCCTGATGGATGCGGGCGCGGTCGCGTTCTCGGATTGCGACGCGGTCTGCGTCGACACCAAGGTCCTGTCGCGCGCCATGACCTATGCCCGCTCGCTCGGCGCGCTCGTCATGGCGCATCCGCAGGAGCCGACGCTCTCGGCGGGCGCCGCCGCGACCTCGGGCAAGTTCGCCTCCCTCCGGGGGCTTCCGGCGGTCTCGCCGATGGCCGAGCGCATGGGCTTCGACCGCGACATGGCGCTCGTCGAGATGACCGGCGTGCGCTACCACGCCGACCAGATCACCGCCGCGCGCAGCCTGCCCGCGCTGGAGCGGGCCAAGGCCAACGGGCTCGACGTGACCGCGGGCACCTCGATCCATCACCTGACGCTGAACGAGCTCGACGTCGCCGATTACCGCACCTTCTTCAAGGTCAAGCCGCCGCTCCGCTCCGAAGAGGATCGCCAGGCCGTGGTCGAGGCGGTGCTCTCCGGCCTGATCGACACCATCCAGTCGATGCACACGCCGCAGGACGAGGAAAGCAAGCGCCTGCCTTTTGAGGAGGCCGCCGCCGGTGCGGTCGGTCTCGAGACCATGCTGCCGGTGCTTCTGCGCCTCTACCACGCGGGCGAGCTGGACCTGCCCACCCTCTTCCGCGCGCTGTCTTTAAACCCGTCGAAGCGGCTCGGTCTCGAGACCGGTCGCCTGGCGAAAGGAGCCCCCGCCGACCTGGTGCTCTTCGATCCCGACAAGCCGATCGTGCTCGACCGCTTCAAACTTCTCTCTAAGTCAAAGAACACGCCGTTCGACGGCGCGCGCTTGCAAGGGCGGGTGCTGATGACCATCGTGGCCGGAGAGATCATCTACCGGGTGGAGTGATGCCTGAGTTCGACACCGCGATACCGCTGCTGCTCGTCCTGGCGCTCGGGGCCTACCTGATCGGCTCGGTCCCGTTCGGGCTGGTGATCACGCGGGTCATGGGCCTCGGCGATCCGCGCCAGATCGGGTCGGGCAATATCGGCGCGACCAACGTTCTGCGCACCGGCTCGAAGGCCGCCGGCGCGGCCACGCTTCTCCTCGACGGTCTCAAGGGCGCGGTGGCGGTGATCGTCGCCCGGACCATCGCGGGCGGAGACGCCGCGCAGGTCGCGGCCCTCGCGGCGTTTTTCGGGCACTGCTATCCGGTCTGGCTGGGATTCAAGGGCGGCAAGGGCGTGGCGACCTTCCTCGGCGTGGTCCTGGCGCTCAGCTGGCCCGTCGGACTTCTCGCCTGCGCCTCCTGGGTCGCGGGCCTCGCGCTGTCGCGGATCTCCTCCGTGGGCGCGCTGACCGCCGCCGGTCTGACGCCGATCTGGCTGATCCTGACCGGACGGCTGAGCATGGTCGTCCTCGGGATCGTTCTGGCACTGCTGATCTACTGGCGCCACCGCAGCAATATCGCACGGCTGCGCGCGGGGACCGAACCCCGGGTCGGGCGCAAGAGCTGACCGCACTGGGCCCGAGCCGCGCTCGGACCCTCACGCGATCAGGGCAAGCTCCGACGCGATCGCCTCGGCCACCTCGGCGGCATGGGTGACCGGAGCCATGTGCCCCGCGCCCTCCACGACCCGCTCCCGCGCCTGTGGCAGCCGCGCCAGAAGAGCGGCATGGATCGCGGCGACGATCGGCGGGCTCTCCGAGCCGCGGATCAGGAGAACACGCGAGGTCAGCCCCTCCAGCCGTCCCGGCGCAAGGAGATTGCCGTTGTCCAGCCGCAGCGCGGGATCGGTGGCCGCGATCAAAGGTATCTGCGCCGTGAACCGCGCCCGCGCCTCGCGCGGCAGACTCTCCCACGGGCGCCCGTCCCCCCAGCGCGCGGTGAACTCGCGCGCCACGGCCTCGGTCTCGCCCGCCTCGAACGCGCGTCCGATCCGGACCGCATCCGCGTGCTCGCTCTGAAGAAGCTCCGGCGCGGTCGCCGCGGCGGCGGCGAACAGCACCGGCTCGATCAGCACCAGCGTCTCGGGCGGGCTCTCCCGCTCAAGCGCCATCCGCAGCGCCAGCGTCGCCCCGAGGCTGTGGCCGATCAAAAGCGACCCCTCGGCCTCGGGCAGAGCCCGCAGCGCCGCGGTCGCGGCACGGTGATAATCCTGCCCCTCCGGCATCCCGGGCGACCGCCCGTGCCCGGGCAGATCAGGCGCATGGAGGCTCAGCATCGGCAGATGCGCGGCAAGGGGAGCGAACGCCTCGCCATGCGCCAGAGAGCAATGGACGGCCAGCGCGTCGCGCGGCCCGCGCCCGAGGCGGCGGCAATGGAGAGACAGCGACATTGCGGAGCGGCTCAGCCCTTGAGATGCGCGTGCAGATCGTCGAGCCGATCCTGCCCCCAGAACTTCGCGCCGTCGTCGACGACGTAGAAGGGCGCGCCGAACACGCCCTGGACCACCGCATGTTCGAGATTGGCGGCATAGGCCTCGGCGCCCATGAGAAGCCCCTTGGTGGTCAGCTCGGGATCGAAGCCGCTCGCCTCGAGGCTCTTGCGGATCACGCCGTCATCGGCGATGTCCTTCTGCTCGGCCCAGGCCGCGCGCAGGATCGCCTGCACCAGCGCCCCGAGATCGCCGCCGCCGGCACGCTGCGCGGCGATGATCGCATAGGAGGACGGCGCGGCATTGGTCGGCACATGCGCGGGGCTGAGATGGAACGGCATGTCGAGCCTCTTGGACTGCCGCAAGAGGTCCTGCGCCCGGTACTCCATCCGCGAGGGATGCCGCTCGCCCGGAGGCGTGCCGCCGGTCCGCGCGAAGAGCGCCATGATGTCGAGCGGCTTGTACTTGATGCTGGCGCCGGTCTCGGCCGCGATCTCTTCGAGCCGATTGCCCGCGAGATAGGAAAAGGGCGACAGAGTCGTGAAATAGTAATCGATATGCGCCATGCCGTCCGCCCGTCTTTCGCCCGTTCTATGCACCCCAGATAGCGCGTGATAAGCGGGCGGCAAAGAACCGATTCCTTCAGGACTGCTGCTTCATGCCCACCGTCGTCGAACCCAAGCTCATCTCCGGTAACGCAAATCTGCCGCTGGCGCGGGCCATCGCGCGACGCATGTCGCTCTATCGCGGCATGTCGGTGGGTCTGGTCGATGCCAGGGTCGAGCGCTTCAACGATCAGGAGATCTTCGTCGAGGTCTTCGAGAACGTCCGCGGCGAGGACATGTTCATCCTCCAGTCGACCTCGAACCCGGCCAATGACAACCTGATGGAGCTCCTGATCATGTCCGATGCGCTGCGGCGCTCCTCGGCGGCGCGGATCACCGCGGTGATCCCGTATTTCGGCTATGCACGGCAGGACCGCCGCACCAAGGCGCGCACTCCGATCACCGCCAAGCTGGTGGCCAACATGATCGCCGAGGCCGGGATTGAGCGGGTGCTGACGATGGATCTGCACGCCGCGCAGATCCAGGGCTTCTTCGACATCCCAGTGGACAACCTTTACGCCTCGCCGATCTTCGCCATCGACATCCTGAGCCAGTTCAAGGACACGCTGGGCGACGTCATGGTCGTCTCGCCCGATGTCGGCGGCGTGGCGCGGGCGCGCGAGCTGGCCAAGCGGATCAACGCGCCGCTCTCGATCGTCGACAAGCGCCGCGAGAAGCCGGGCGAAGTGGCCGAGATGACAGTGATCGGCGACGTCTCGGGCAAGCGCTGCATCATCGTCGACGACATCTGCGACACCGCCGGGACGCTCTGCAAGGCGGCGGAAGTGCTCAAGGATCACGGCGCGACCGAGGTCCACGCCTATATCACCCACGGCGTTCTGTCCGGGCCCGCGGTCGAGCGGATCTCCAACTCGGTGATGAAATCGCTGGTCGTCACCGATTCGATCGAGGCCACCGCCGCGACCCAGGCCGCGCCCAATATCCGCGTCGTGCCGACGGCGCCGATGTTCGCGCAGGCGATCCTGAACATCTGGAACGGCACCTCGGTCTCCTCGCTGTTCGAGACCGAGACGCTCGGCCCGATCTACGAAGGCATTCTCTGACAGGGCGGTTGCGTGCCGGCCTTGCGGCCGACGAGAGGCGCTGCCTCTCGTGCTCTCCGGGATATTTCCGGACAGATGAGAACCTGAAGAGGCGCAAGGGCGGCCCCGGATCGCGCCGAGACCGCCGATGAGCCAGAGGCTTCACCTGTCGCGGCCATCGGCTTCCCAGCCTGTTCCGCGCGCCCATCCTCTCGCAGACCCCTTAAGAATAGGTTTCATCTGTCCGATAAATATTCCCGGGGAGTTTCAGGGGCAGCGCCCCTCACCAAAAGAATCCTGTCGCGCCGCAGGCGCGGCCGCTGGATCGGCCTCTCAGTAGAGCTGCCAGTCGTCCTCGCTCTGGACCTCTCCGATGGCGATCCAGGCCATGCGCACCCGCGCCACGCGCGTGTCTCCCCAGGTGCGGAACACGATCTCGAAGCCGGTGGCGGTCACGCTCTCCGCGGCGATATCGGCGCGCACATTGGCGTTCGAATCCATGTCCCAGAGCGCCAGCGACAGCTGCACCGAGGGCGGGCTCCGGAACGGGCTGGAAAAGCGGACCTCGCGGCGGCGCTCCCGGGCGCCGTGCCCGGTCCACATCTCGCCCCCGTTCTTGAAGTCCGAGAAGACCTCGACCGTGCCCTGATCCACCCCGACGAGATGGGCGTTGAGAAGTTTCATGCACGCTCCCTGTGCGGCTGGGGAAGATCATTCCCTGAAACCCGGCGGAACGACAACCCCCGCCCCGGGCGCGCGCCGCCGTCCGGACACGCAAAATCCCGCCGGACGAAGCCCGGCGGGATCCTTGTGCAAAGCGGCGCCGATCAGAGGTTCGGCTGCTTCTCGCTCAGGCCGATCTGGCCGCCGATGGCGACCATGTCGGACAGGAGCTTGGCCGCGTCATCGACCGGGCCGGGCTCGTTCTGGAACGCTTCCTTGGCGCGGCCGTATTCCTCATGCGCCTCGTCGACGAGACGCTCGTAGGCCTCCTGGTCGACCTCGTCGCGCGGGAAGGCGCGCTCGGCCAGGACCGAGACACCGTCGCCGATCTCGACGAAGCCGCCGGTGACGACGTATTCCTCGGTGCCTTTCTCGGTCTCGATCCGCAGCACGCCGGGGCGCAGCGTGGTGATCAGCGGCGCGTGATCGGGCATCGCCGTCAGGTCGCCATCGGCGCCCGGGATCTGGACCGAACGCGCCTCGCCCTGCATGAGCCGCCGTTCCGGGCTCACCAGGTCGAAACTCAATGTGTCAGCCATCTGGGGCCTCCTTCAGGGTCTGGGTGCGGAGGGCGCGGGGCCCTCCGCTCACGCGCGGGATCAGGCGGCGTCGGACGCCATCTTCTCGGCCTTGGCCTTCACTTCCTCGATGCCGCCGACCATGTAGAAGGCGCCTTCGGGCAGGTGGTCGTACTCACCGGCGACCACGGCCTTGAAGGACGAGATCGTGTCCTCGAGCGGCACCTGGACGCCGTCCGAACCGGTGAAGACCTTCGCCACGTCGAAGGGCTGCGAGAGGAAGCGCTGGATCTTCCGGGCGCGGGCCACGGTCAGCTTGTCCTCTTCCGACAGCTCGTCCATGCCGAGGATCGCGATGATGTCCTGGAGCGACTTGTAGCGCTGCAGGATTCCCTGCACGTCGCGCGCCACCTGGTAGTGCTCTTCACCGACGATGCCCGGATCCATCAGACGCGAGGTCGAGTCAAGCGGGTCCACCGCCGGGTAGATGCCGAGCTCCGAGATCGCGCGGCTGAGAACCGTGGTCGCGTCGAGGTGGGCGAAGGTGGTGGCCGGGGCCGGGTCGGTCAGGTCGTCCGCGGGAACGTAGACGGCCTGGATCGAGGTGATCGAGCCGGCCTTGGTCGAGGTGATCCGCTCCTGCATCGCGCCCATGTCGGTCGCGAGCGTCGGCTGGTAGCCCACGGCGGAGGGGATGCGGCCCAGAAGCGCCGACACCTCGGAGCCCGCCTGCGTGAAGCGGAAGATGTTGTCGACGAAGAACAGAACGTCGGTTCCGGACTGGTCGCGGAACTGCTCGGCCAGGGTCAGGCCGGTCAGGGCGACGCGGGCGCGGGCTCCCGGCGGCTCGTTCATCTGCCCGTAGACCAGCGCCACCTGGCTGTCGGCCAGGTTGTCGGGCTTGATCACGTTCGATTCCACCATCTCGTGGTAGAGGTCGTTGCCCTCGCGGGTCCGCTCACCGACACCGGCGAAGACCGAGAAGCCCGAGTGCACCTTGGCGATGTTGTTGATCAGTTCCATGATGAGAACCGTCTTGCCCACGCCGGCGCCGCCGAAGAGGCCGATCTTGCCGCCTTTCGCGTAGGGCGCGAGCAGGTCGATCACCTTGATGCCGGTGACGAGGATCTCGGACGAGGTCGACTGTTCCTTGAACTCGGGCGCATCGGCGTGGATCGGACGATACTCGTCCGCCTCGACCGGGCCACCTTCGTCAACGGGCTCGCCGACGACGTTCAGGATGCGGCCGAGCGTCGCGTTGCCGACGGGAACCGAGATCGGCTTGCCGGTGTCCTCGACCTTCTGGCCGCGGACGAGACCTTCGGTCGCGTCCATCGCGATGGTGCGGACGGTGTTCTCGCCCAGGTGCTGCGCGACTTCCAGGATGAGCCGCTTGCCGTTGTTGTCGGTGGTCAGCGCGTTCAGGATCGCGGGCAGTTGGTCGTCGAACTGCACGTCGACCACGGCGCCGATGACCTGAGTCACTTTGCCTTGTGCGTTTGCCATGTTTCGTCTCCGGTCTTAGAGCGCCTCGGCGCCCGAGATAATTTCGATCAGCTCGTTCGTGATGACGGCCTGGCGGGTGCGGTTGTATTCGCGGTTCAGGTCTTCGACCATCTCGTCCGCGTTCCGCGTCGCGTTGTCCATCGCGGTCATCCGTGCGCCCTGCTCCGAGGCCGCGTTCTCGAGAAGCGCGGTGAAGATCTGGGTCGCCACGCCGCGGGGCAGCAGGTCGGCCAGGATCTCTTCTTCCGACGGCTCGTATTCGTAGAGCGTGCCGCTCTCGTCCTCGCCTTCGCTCTCGGGATATTCCGCCGGGATCACCTGTTTCGCCGTCGGGTTCTGGCTGATGACGTTCTCGAACTCCGAGTAGAAGATCGTCGCGACATCGAACTCGCCATTGTCGAAGCGCTCGAGCAGGTCCTTGGCGATCTTCTGCGCGTCGCCATAGGAGACCCGCTTCACATCGGACATGTCGACGTGATCGACGAAGAGATCGCCGTAGTCCCGGCGCAGCGCGTCGCGGCCCTTCTTGCCGACGGTCAGGATCTTGATCTCCTTCCCCTCTTCACGAAGCTTGGCGACCCGCTGGCGTGCGAGCTTGGCGATGTTGGCGTTGAAGCCCCCGCAGAGGCCCTTTTCCGAGGTCATCACCACGAGAAGATGCACCTTGTCCGAGCCGGTCCCGGACAAGAGCTTGGGTGCGCTGTCGCTGTCGCCCACGGAGGCGGCAAGCGAGGCCATCACCGCGTTGAACCGCTCCGCATAGGGGCGGGCCATCTCGGCAGCATCCTGGGCACGGCGGAGCTTGGCCGCCGCGACCATCTGCATGGCCTTGGTGATCTTCCTCGTGTTCTTGACCGAGGAGATCCGGGTTTTCAGGTCCTTAAGGGACGGCATAAGCTGTCTCCCTTACGCGAAATCGGCGGCGTATTCGTCCAGCGCGGCCTTGATCTTGTCGGCGGCATCGCCCTTGATCTTCGGATCCTCGTTGGTGATCCAGTCGAGGAGATCCTTGTGCTTGCCACGCAGGTGCTGAAGCAGGCCCTTCTCGAAGCGACCGACCTCGGAGGTCTTGATCTTGTCGAGATAGCCGTTGGTGCCGGCGAAGATGACGCAGACGATCTCGGCGTTGGTCAGCGGCGAGTACTGCGGCTGCTTCATCAGCTCGGTCAGACGCGCACCGCGGTTCAGCTGGCGCTGGGTCGCGGCGTCGAGGTCGGAGCCGAACTGCGCGAAGGCCGCCATTTCGCGGTACTGCGCAAGCTCGAGCTTCACCGGACCGGCGACGGATTTCATCGCGTTGGTCTGGGCGGCGGAGCCGACGCGGCTCACCGACAGACCGGTGTTCACGGCGGGGCGGATGCCCTGGTAGAACAGGTCGGTCTCGAGGAAGATCTGGCCGTCGGTGATCGAGATCACGTTGGTCGGAATGAACGCCGACACGTCGCCGCCCTGGGTTTCGATGATCGGCAGCGCGGTCAGCGAACCTGCACCGTTCTCCTCGTTCAGCTTCGCCGAACGCTCCAGGAGCCGCGAGTGGAGGTAGAAGACGTCGCCCGGATAGGCTTCACGGCCCGGCGGACGGCGCAGCAGCAGCGACATCTGGCGGTAGGACACGGCCTGCTTGGAGAGGTCGTCATAGACCATCAGCGCGTGACGGCCGTTGTCGCGGTAGTATTCGCCCATCGCGGTCGCGGTGTAGGGGGCGAGATACTGCATCGGCGCGGGGTCCGACGCGGTCGCGGCGACGACGATCGAGTATTCGATGGCGCCGGTCTCTTCGAGCTTCTTGACGAGCTGCGCCACGGTCGAGCGCTTCTGGCCGATCGCGACGTAGACGCAGTAGAGCTTCTTGCTCTCGTCGTCGCCCGCGGCGTCGTTGTAGCTCTTCTGGTTCAGCATCGCGTCGAGCGCGACGGCGGTCTTGCCGGTCTGGCGGTCGCCGATGATCAGCTCGCGCTGGCCACGGCCGATCGGGATCATCGCGTCCACGGCCTTGAGGCCGGTCGCCATCGGCTCGTGCACCGATTTCCGCGGCATGATGCCGGGCGCCTTCACGTCCGCGACGCGGCGCTCGGAGGCCTCGATCGGGCCCTTGCCGTCGATCGGGTTGCCGAGACCGTCGACCACGCGGCCGAGCAGCGCGTCACCGACCGGCACGTCCACGATGGAGTTCGTGCGCTTGACGGTGTCGCCTTCCTTGATGTCCTGGTCCGAACCGAAGATCACGACGCCGACGTTGTCGCTCTCGAGGTTCAGCGCCATCCCGCGGATGCCGCCCGGGAACTCGACCATCTCGCCGGCCTGGACGTTGTCGAGGCCATAGACGCGGGCGATGCCGTCACCGACCGACAGCACGCGACCCACCTCGGCGACCTCGGCCTCCTGACCGAAATTCTTGATCTGGTCTTTAAGGATCGCCGAAATCTCGGCAGCTTGGATACCCATTTATCCGACCTCTTTCATTGCATTTCTGAGGGAGTTGAGCTTCGAGCGGATCGACGTGTCGATCATCTTCGAGCCCACCTTGACGACGAGACCACCGATGAGGCTTTCATCGACGGTCGATTTGATCTTCACGTCCTTGCCGACCTGCGCCTTCAGCGTCTCCGAGAGCTTCTGGCGCTGCTCGTCCGACAGCTCGACCGCGCTGGTCACGTCGGCGAAGACGATGCCCTTCTCCGCCGCGATGCGGTCGCGCAGCTGCGCGATCATCGCCGGGACGACGAAGAGGCGGCGCTTCTCGGCCATCAGGCCCAGGGTCTTCCGGAGCGTGTCGCTCAGGCCCATCTTCTCGGCGACGGCGGTGATGCCCGCCCGCTGTGCCTCGCGCGAATAGATCGGCGAATAGACCAGATCGCGCAGGTCGTCGCTCTGCTCGAACGCAGCCGACAGGTCGTCGAGATTGGCTTCGAGCGCATCGAGGGAATTGTCCTCCCTGGCGATCTCGAAGACGGCGGCGGCGTAGCGCTCGGCAATGCCGGAGGAAATCGAAGCTGGTTCAGACACGTCCATCCTTCCGCTATCAAGCCCCCGTGGCCCGACCGCGAGGCGGGCCCGGAGGCGTTTGTTCTTCTCCGGAGGTAGGTCCCCGGGCAGCAAAATCAGGCGCGATGTAGCAGAGGGTTTCCAACCTCGCAACACGGTAAGGGGGATTATTGGCGCGGCGCCTTGGCACATGCCGCCCGAGCGGAATGTCGCTCCGATCCCACTATGCCCATCAACAATCCGGCCTTTTTCGCAAGATTGTTGACAGCTTCGCGACACTCGGAGCGCTTCGGTTGTGCGCCGCACGCGTTGGGAGTGCCGCGCCATGCCGGAAGCGCCGGTCCGGCGTTGCATCCCGCCTTCAAGCTCTGCGCAGCAGCGTTCGCGAGACGAAGATCACCGCCTGGACCTCCAGACCGACGCCACTCCTCCCGCTCGCCCCCGGACACACCCGCCGAGATGCCCCGCGGCCTCAGATCGGCTTCGCCACCGGCTTCGGCGCCAGCGCGCCAAGAGGGTCGCGGACCCGCTCGCCGACGCCCCTCGGCCGCGGCGGCACGCGCTTGACCGCGCGCACCATCACCACGCCCCCGGCCATGACCGCCGGGATGGTCCGGCCCATCCGCTCCCAGAACCGGCCCGTCCGCATCCAGAACCGCCGGGTCGAGGGCGGCTGATAAAGAAGCGCCACATGGCTCTCGGGCAGGAAATCGTGATCCGTCAGCATCCGCTCGAGCTGGCTGCGCGAATAGGGCCGCCCGTAGCCGAAGGGCGTCCGGTCCGACCGCGCCCAGAGCCCCGAGCGGTTCGGCGCGATGAAGAGCGCCTCGCCCCCCGGCCCCAGCACCCGGTAACATTCGTCGAGAAGCGCCGTCGGGCGCTCGGAGGTCTCGAGCCCGTGCAGAACCACCAGCCGGTCGACATAGCCGGTCTCGAGGGGCCAGAGCGTCTCTTCGCAGAGGACCGAGACATTGGGCATCCCCGCGGGCCAGTGCATCACCCCCTGCGGCGCGGGCATCAGCGCGATCACCCGCCGCGCCTCGGGCAGGAAGGGCCGCAACAGCGGCGCCGCGAAGCCGAACCCCGCGACCGTCTGGCCATGCACGTTCGGCCAGGTCGCGCAAACCTCGTCCCGGATGATCCGCTGGGCGGCGCGGCCGAGCGCGCTGCGGTAATAGAAATCCCTCAGGATCTGCACATCGAGATGCATGATTTGCGCCCCCGGCGCGCTATCTTGATCAGGAGCCACTCTAACAATGGGATTCCGGAACGCCATGCCTCTCGAACTCGTCACCGTGCCCTGCCTCAGCGACAATTACGCCTTTCTCCTCCATGACGACGCCAGCGGCGCGACCGCGGTGATCGACGTGCCCGAGGCCGCGCCGATCAAGGCGGCGCTCGACGAGCGCGGCTGGACCCTGTCCGAGATCTGGCTCACCCATCACCATCCCGACCACGTCCAGGGCGTCGAAGAGCTGAAATCGACCCACCCCGCCCGCGTCACCGGCGGGCGCGCCGACAGCCACCGCCTGCCGCCCCTCGACCGCGCGGTCTCGGACGGCGACAGCTTCGAGTTCGGCGGCGAGGAGGTCCACGTGATGGATGTCTCGGGTCACACCATCGGACATGTTGCCTTCCACCTGCCCGGCTCCAGGATCGCCTTCACGGCAGACAGCCTGATGGCGCTCGGCTGCGGGCGCGTGTTCGAAGGGACGATGGAGCAGATGTGGGAGAGCCTGCAGAAATTCCTGACCATGCCGCCGGAGACCACGATCTGCTCCGGCCACGAATACACCGCCGCCAATGCCAAGTTCGCCCTGACCATTGAACCCGACAACGCAGCGCTTAAATCTCGAGCAGACGCAATTGCCAAAGCCCGCGAGAGCGGCACCCCCACAGTGCCCTCCAAGCTCTCCGAGGAACTGGCCACCAACCCCTTCTTGCGCGCAGGCGACGAACCGGTCCGGGCCAATCTCGGCATGATGGATGCGCCCGCCGCCGAGGTCTTCGCCGAGATCCGGACCCGGAAGGACAATTTCTGATGCCCGCGTTCACGGCGAATTGCCCACAGGCAGTCAATCGTGAGCGCCCGGGACACAGAAAACACTTGAAGCGTTTGGCCAATCGACCAAACCTTTACTCTTAGAGGCCATGCTGGACCGGGGCGGTCCAAGCGCAGTTACAATAGAGAGGAGCACTCACCGTGCCTTCATTCTCGAACACCCTTGAACAGGCAATCCACGCGGCGTTGGCTCTGGCCAATTCGCGCAGCCACGAGTTCGCGACGCTCGAGCATCTTCTGCTCGCGCTGGTCGACGAACCCGATGCGGCGCGGGTGATGAAGGCCTGCGACGTCGACACCGAGGAGCTGCGCACCACGCTGGTGGAGTTCATCGATGACGACCTGTCGAACCTCGTCACCGATATCGAAGGCTCCGAAGCGGTCCCGACCGCCGCCTTCCAGCGCGTGATCCAGCGCGCCGCCATCCACGTCCAGAGCTCCGGCCGGACCGAGGTCACGGGCGCCAACGTGCTGGTGGCGATCTTCGCCGAGCGTGAATCGAACGCGGCCTATTTCCTGCAGGAGCAGGACATGACCCGCTACGACGCGGTCAACTTCATCGCCCACGGCGTCGCCAAGAACCCCGCCTATGGCGAAAACCGCCCCGTGCAGGGCGCGTCCGAGGAAGAGGAGGCGCAGACGTCCGAAACCGCGTCTCAGGGCGAGCAGAAGGAAAGCGCGCTCGCCAAGTATTGCGTCGACCTCAATGCCAAGTCGCGCAAGGGCGATGTCGACCCGCTGATCGGCCGCGACCACGAGGTCGAGCGCTGCATCCAGGTGCTCTGCCGCCGCCGCAAGAACAACCCGCTTCTGGTGGGCGACCCGGGCGTCGGCAAGACCGCCATAGCCGAAGGTCTCGCCCGCAAGATCGTCTCGGGCGACACGCCCGAGGTTCTGGCCAACACCACCATCTTCTCGCTCGACATGGGCGCGCTTCTGGCGGGCACCCGCTACCGCGGCGATTTCGAGGAGCGGCTGAAGGCCGTCGTCACCGAGCTCGAGGATCACCCCGACGCGGTGCTCTTCATCGACGAGATCCACACCGTGATCGGTGCGGGCGCGACCTCGGGCGGCGCGATGGACGCCTCGAACCTCCTGAAGCCCGCGCTTCAGGGCGGCAAGCTGCGCACCATGGGCTCCACCACCTACAAGGAGTTCCGCCAGCATTTCGAGAAGGACCGCGCCCTGTCGCGGCGCTTCCAGAAGATCGACGTGAACGAGCCGACGGTCGAGGACAGCGTCAAGATCCTCAAGGGCCTCAAGCCCTATTTCGAGGATCACCACGGCGTCAAATACACCGCCGACGCGATCAAGACCGCCGTCGAGCTTTCGGCGCGCTACATCAACGACCGCAAGCTGCCGGACAAGGCCATCGACGTGATCGACGAGGCCGGCGCCGCGCAGCACCTGGTCGCGGAATCGAAGCGCCGCAAGACCATCGGCACCAAGGAGATCGAGGATGTCGTGGCCAAGATCGCCCGCATCCCGCCGAAGAACGTCTCCAAGAACGATGCCGAGGTGCTCAAGGATCTCGAAGCCTCGCTCAAGCGCGTCGTCTTCGGCCAGGACCCGGCGATCGAGGCGCTCAGCTCCGCGATCAAGCTCGCCCGCGCCGGTCTGCGCGAGCCCGACAAGCCGATCGGCAACTACCTCTTCGCGGGCCCCACGGGTGTCGGCAAGACGGAAGTGGCCAAGCAGCTTGCCGACACGCTCGGCGTGGAGCTTCTGCGCTTCGACATGTCCGAATACATGGAGAAGCACGCGGTCAGCCGCCTCATCGGTGCGCCTCCGGGCTATGTCGGCTTCGACCAGGGCGGCCAGCTCACCGACGGCGTGGACCAGCACCCGCACTGCGTGCTCCTGCTCGACGAGATCGAGAAGGCGCATCCGGATGTGTACAACATCCTGCTGCAGGTGATGGATCACGGCACGCTGACCGACCATAACGGCCGGACGGTCGATTTCCGCAACGTGATCCTGATCATGACCTCGAACGCGGGCGCCACCGAACAGGCCAAGGCGGCCATCGGCTTCGGCCGCGACCGCCGCGAGGGCGAGGACACCGCCGCGATCGAGCGGACCTTCACGCCGGAGTTCCGCAACCGTCTCGACGCGGTGATCTCGTTCCAGCCGCTCCCGAAGCAGGTCATCCTGCAGGTCGTCGAAAAGTTCGTGCTGCAGCTCGAGGCCCAGCTCCTCGACCGCGGCGTGACCATCGAGCTGACCAAGCCCGCCGCCGAATGGCTCGCGGACAAGGGCTACGACGACAAGATGGGCGCGCGCCCGCTCGGCCGCGTCATCCAGGAGCACATCAAGAAGCCGCTCGCCGAAGAGCTCCTCTTCGGCAAGCTAGCCAAGGGTGGCGTCGTCAAGGTGGCGATCAAGGACGGCAAGCTGGACCTCCAGCTCTCCGGTCCCGAAAAGCGCCGCCTCTCGGGCAACAAGCCGCCGCTTCTGACCGCGGAGTGATCCGCGCTCTCGCAGCCCTGACCCTTCTGACCTCCGCCGCGCCCGTCGCGGCGGAGGTTCCATTTCTGGACTGGCCGGTGGATTGCACGCTCGGCGAGACCTGCTTCATCGAGGATTACCCCGACACCGTCCCCGGCGAAGGCGCGCTGGATCACGCCTGCGGCCCCAAGACGCGCGACGGCCATAACGGCACCGACATCGCGCTCATGTCCTTTGCCCAGCTCGAGGCCGGCATCACCGTCCGCGCCGCTGCGCCGGGCATCGTCGCCGCCATGCGCGACGGCATGGAGGACCGCCCCGTGAGCCCCGCCAACGCCGCCGAGATCAAGGGCCGTGAATGCGGCAACGCCGTCCGCATCACCCACGAGACCGGCTTTGAGACGCTCTATTGCCACCTGAAACGCGGCTCGGTCCGCGTCACCACCGGCATGCCGGTCGAGGCCGGAACGCCGCTCGGCCAGATCGGCATGAGCGGCGAGTCGAACTTCCCGCATCTGCACCTGACGCTCCTGCGCGACGGCAGCGCCGTCGATCCCTTCGCGCCCGATGCCGCGACCTGCGCCAATGCCTCGGCCCCGCTCTGGATCGACACGCCCGGCTATGACCGCGCAGGACTCTTCACCGCCGGGTTCTCCGACCGCTCGCCCACGCTCGACGGGGTCGCAACCGGCAGCGCCCGCGTGACGCGCGTGCCCCCCGACGCCGCCCTCGTGCTCTACGGCTTCGCCTTCCATGTCGAGGATGGCGACCTGATCGCGCTCGTCGTCGAGGGCCCGGGCGGCCCGCTCTTCTCGCAGGACGTGCCCATCGCGGACGGCCAGACCCGGCTCTTCCGCGCCTTCGGACGGGCAGCGCCGCCGCAGGGCTGGGCCCCGGGCGACTATCGCGGCACGGTCACCCTGTCGCGCGACGGCCGCGTGCTCGCGCGCCGCTTCGCCGACGTCACCGTCGACTGACGCCCTTACTTCTCGGTCAGCTTCAGCTCGATCCGGCGGTTCTGCGCCCGCGCCTCGGGCGTGTCGGCGGTGTTCACCGGCTGGTATTCCCCGAACCCGTTCGCGGCGAGCCGCTCGGGCGGGATGCCCTGCGTGTCGATCATGAACCGCACGACCGACAGCGCCCGCGCCTGGCTCAACTCCCAGTTATCAGCGAAGGCGCCGGTGCCCGAGAGCGGCACGTTGTCGGTATGCCCGTCGACCCGGATCACCCAGTTGATGCCCTCGGGGATCTCGTCGGCCACGCTGCGCAGGATCTGCGAGACATTGGCGATCTGCGCCTGCCCCGCCGGGGACAGGCCGGCCTCTGCGGGCGGGAACAGCACCTCCGAGGAGAACACGAAGCGGTCGCCCTCGATCCGCACGCCTTCGCGCTCGCCCAGCACCTCGCGCAGCCGCCCGAAGAACTCCGACCGGTAGCGTTCGAGATCCTGCGCCTCGGCTTCGAGCCGCCGCCGCTCCTCTTCCTCCAGCTCGCGCCGCCGCCGCTCTTCCGCCGCCGCGCGCGCCAGCGCCGCGTTGAGCTGTGTGCCGAGGTTCTGAAGCTCGACCTCGGCCTCGGCATCCGCCGCGCGCGAGGCATCGAGCAGCGATTGCAGCGATCCAAGCTGCGTCCGGAGCGCCGCGACCTGCTGGTTCAGGAGCTCGGTCTGCCGCGTCGCCCGGTCGGCGCGCTCGCTCTCTTCGGACAGCTGGTCGCGCGCCGTGGCCAGAAGCACCTCGCGCATCTCGGCCTGGGTCAGCGCCTGCTCGGCACTCTGCCGCGCGGCCTCTTCGGCGGCCAGCGCCGCGGCAAGCCGCGCGCGGACCTCCTCGTCCGAGAGCGCCTGCTCGTCCAGCGCCGCCCGC
>NZ_JBHTMU010000039.1:0-34873 GCF_042679605.1 Litorisediminicola beolgyonensis | reverse complement strand
GCCCCCGGCACCTACCGCATCGCCTCGGACCTGCCCGATGCCGCCGCCGCGACCGAGGCGCTCGGCTGGCTCCTCGCGGGCTACAGCTTCAACCGCTACCGCGGCGAGCCGCCCACGACCCCGGCGCTCACCGCGCCTGAGCGCGTCGACGCCGCGCGGATCGAACGCCAGGCCCGCGCCGAGGCGCTGACCCGCGATCTGGTCAACACGCCCGCCTCCGACATGGGGCCCGACGCGCTTGAGACCGCGATCCGCGATCTCGCGCAGGAGTTCGGCGCCGAGATCACCGTCCGCAAAGGCGAGGAGCTCCTGGCCCGCAACCTGCCGATGATCCACGCGGTGGGACGCGCCGCCGCGCAGGCGCCGCGGCTCATCGACATGCGTTGGGGCAGCAGCGGCCCGCGGATCACGCTGGTCGGCAAGGGCGTCTGCTTCGACACCGGCGGCCTCAACCTCAAGCCCGGAAGCTCCATGGGCCTGATGAAGAAGGACATGGGCGGCGCCGCCAACACCATCGGGCTCGCGCAGATGATCATGGCCGAGGGTCTGGCCTGCCGCCTCCGCCTCCTGGTCCCGGCGGTCGAGAACGCCGTCTCCGGCGCCAGCTTCCGCCCCGGCGACATCCTGACGTCGCGCAAGGGCCTGACCGTCGAGATCAACAACACCGATGCCGAGGGCCGTCTCGTCCTCGCCGACGCGCTGGCGCTGGCCGACGAGGAGGAGACCGACCTTATCCTCTCGATGGCGACGCTGACCGGCGCCGCCCGCGTCGCGGTCGGACCGGACCTCGCCCCCTTCTACACCGATGACGAGCCCCTCGCCGCGGCATTGATGGAGGCCGCCGGTCCCGCCGCCGACCCGCTCTGGCGCATGCCCTTCCACGCGCCCTACGAGGCGATGATCGAGCCCGGCATCGCCGATCTCGACAACGCCCCCTCGGGCGGGTTCGCGGGCTCGATCACCGCCGCGCTCTTCCTGCGCCGCTTCGTGACCGAGGCCCCGCGCTACGCGCATTTCGACATCTATGCCTGGCAACCCTCGGCCGCGCCGGGCCGCGCCAAGGGCGGGCTGATGCAGGGCCCCCGCGCGATCCTCGCGGCGCTGCCCCGCGTGCTCGGTCTGTGAGCGATCCGCGCACGACCCCGGCCACCGCGCGGGCGGTCGCGCGCGACGCCGCCCTCCACCATCCCGGCCTGACCCCGGTCGATCCCGAGCCGCATTACGTGGCGACCCCGCTCATCGATCTCTGTCGCGCGCCCGGCGGCGCCCGCGACCGCCAGCTCGTCTACGGCACCGCGGTCGAGCTCATCGACCGCGACGGCCCCTTCGCCTTCCTCCGCGCGCCCGCCATAGGCTATGTCGGCTGGAGCCCGGAAAGCGCGCTCCGCCCCGCCACCGACCGCAGCGCCCCAGACGCCCGCGTCGCGAACCGCGCCACCCATGTCTACGCCGCGCCCGATTTCAAACGGCGCGAGGCGCTGGCCCTGCCCCACGGCGCCGCGCTCGCGACCGGGACCACCGAGACCCGCTTCACCGAGACCGAGCTCGGCTGGGTCCCGACCGCCCACCTGGCGCACGCGCCCGAGACCGATCCGGTCACGGTGGCCGAGCGCTATCTCGGCACGCCCTATCTCTGGGGCGGCAATTCGAGCTTCGGCATCGACTGCTCGGGCCTGATCTTCGCGGGCCTCGACGCCTGCGGACGGACCTGTCCCGGCGACAGCGACCTGCAGGAGGCCGCGCTCGGCACGACCCTGCCCGAGGACACCCCCCTCCGGCGCGGCGACCTGATCTTCTGGAAAGGCCATGTCGGCTGGATCGCGGCGCCGGACAGGCTCCTCCACGCCAATACCTTCCACATGGCCGTCGCCTTTGAGTCCCTCTCGGACGCCATCGCCCGGATCGAGGCCCAGGGCGACGGACGCCCGACACGGCGCGCCCGGCTCGACTGACGCCCAGCCCCCACAGCTTCTTCTTTTCCGAAAATACGCCTCTCGCCGCCGACGCAGGCGCGAGGTCCGGCAGAGGCGCCCTACTCCACCGCCCGGATGAGCTTGCGCTCGAAGACCCGCAAGACGCTCCTCAGATCATGGCCGCGCTTCAGCACCTGCCCGTCCATGCCGATCACCGCGTATTGGCCCTGCCGCGCGCGCAGCTTGGGACGCTTCTCGATCCGGTAGACGGGGTGTTCGGCGGCGCGGCGAAAGACGGAAAACACCGCCACGTCGCGCAGCGCCGAGATGCCGTAATCGCGCCATTCCCCGGCGGCGACCATCCGTCCGTAGATCGAGAGGATCTCGCCCAGCTCCGTCCGGTGGAACATCACGCTCTCCGGCGCAGCGGCCGGGCTCATCGGGGGAACGAGGCTCATGAGGAAAATCTGCGCCCGGTCCCGTGCGAAATCAAGCCCTTCGCGGACAGCCTCCGCAGCCTCACGGAAATTGTAACAATTCCGCCTGCCCCCTCGGCAGGGACCAGCGCCGCACAACCGCCGCCTGTAACATTCCAGCGCTGGAACCCTGCTCCCGGTTACATATCCATCATTTTCGGGTCACATTTAAGACGCGCAACACACTGACACGCATTGAAAATTCACCCCCTCATCCTCTCACGGCAGGCTGACAGGCGGTCAGCGGCGCGTGAGGCACGGGCCTGTGAGTAGCGCCAATCTGTCGCAGGGGTCAGGCTTGGGATGTTCGGTGGCACTGCCGCCTCCGACCCAGTGACACCCAGTTTCAAAGGATGAGATTCCATGTCGAACACCCTCAAGACCGCCGCCCTGGTGGGCGCCCTCGCCGCCTCCTTCACCGCCCATGCCGCCACCGCGCAGGAGCAGGAAAAATGCTTCGGCGTCTCGCTCGCCGGTGAGAACGACTGCGCCGCCGGCCCCGGCACCACCTGCGCCGGCACCTCCAAGGTCGACTACCAGGGCAATGCCTGGACCCTCGTCGAGGCCGGCACCTGCACCGAGATCGACCTTCCCGACATGGCCGACGGCACGCCGCGCGAAGGCTCTCTCGAAGCGCTCGAGCGCGATCTCCCGGCGTAAGGCCAGCCCCGGGCGGGTCCGATCCCTGCGGACCCGCCCGCCCCCGATCCAGACCGTTGCCCCAAGGAGACCCGAGCCCATGCACGCGCCCCGCCAGACCCTGCCTCTCGCTCCCGGCATCGGCTTCAAATCCGCCCATTTCGCCGAGCTGGCCGAGGCTCCGGGCCCCGTCTCCTGGATCGAGATCCATGCCGAGAACTACATGGGCGCCGGGGGCCGCCCCCTGGCCCAGCTCCGCGCCTTGGCCGAGCGCTTCCCCGTCTCGGTCCACGGCGTCGGTCTCTCCATCGGAGGCGAGGGGCGGCTCGACCCCGACCATCTCAATCGCCTCAAGACGCTTTGCGACTGGCTGTCGCCCGCGAGCTTTTCCGAGCATCTCGCCTGGTCGACCCATGAGAGCGCCTTTCTGAACGACCTCCTCCCCCTGCCCTATACCCACGCGACCCTGACCCGCATCGCCGACCATATCGACGAGGTGCAGGACAGGCTCGGCCGCCCGATGCTCCTCGAGAACCCGTCGAGCTACCTCGCCTTCGCCGAGAGCACCTGGGCCGAGCCCGAGTTCCTGGCCGAGATCGCCCGCCGCACCGGCTGCGGCCTGCTTCTCGACGTGAACAACGTCTTCGTCTCGGCCACCAATCTCGGTTTCTCGCCGCAGGGCTATATCGAGGCCTTCCCGCTCGACCGCGTCGGCGAGATCCATCTCGGCGGCAATGACGAGGACGAGGATGACCACGGCGCGCCGCTCCTGATCGACAGCCACGGGCGCGAGGTCGCGGACCCGGTCTGGGCGCTTCTGGATGTCACGCTGGCCCGCTCCGGCGCGCGGCCCGTGCTGATCGAGTGGGACACCGACGTGCCCGCCTTCGCCACCCTTCGGGACGAAGCCGCGCGCGCCGAGGCGGCGCTCTCCGGCCTCAAGGCCGCGGCATGACCCAGGCGCTCTTCACCCGGGCGCTCTTCGACGCCGCCGAGCCGGTGCCCGAGGGGCTTCGCGACGGCGCGGGCCGTCCCGCCGGACGGCGTTTCTCGGTCTATCGCAACAATATCGCGGTCTCGCTGACCGAGGCGCTGGAGACCGGTTTCCCGGCGCTCAAGAGCCTCCTCGGCGACGAGAACTTCGCCCGCGTCGCCGGGCTCTATCTGCGCGCCGAACCGCCTGGCTCGCCGATCCTCGCACAGTACGGCGCGGGTCTTCCGGCCTTTCTCGGCACCCTGCCGCAGCTCGCGCATCTGCCCTATCTCGCGGATGTCGCGCGGCTCGAACTGGCGCTGCGCCAGAGCTACCACGCCGCCGATCACAGCCCCGCCGATCCCGCGCGTCTCGCCGGTCTCGACGAAGCGCAGCTTGCCGCGACGCGGCTGATCCTCGCGCCCTCGGCGGTGCTTCTGCGCTCGCGCTATCCCGTCACCCAGATCCACCGCTTCGCCACCACGCCCGGCACGCCCACGCCACAAGGTGGCGGCGAGGACATCCTGATCCTGCGCCGCCAGTTCGACCCGGTCCCGCATGTGCTGCCCGAGGGCGGCGCGGCGTTCATCGAGACGCTCGGCCACGCGCCCTTCGGCGCGGCGCTCGAAGCCGCGGGCGACGGGTTCGACCTGGCCGCGGTGCTCGGGCTTTTGATGTCCGAGAGCGCGCTTGCCCATATCCACCTGCCGGAGATCCCGAGATGATCCACAGCCTGCTTTTCACCCCCGCCGACCGCCGCGACCAATGGCTGCCGCTTCTCGCCCGCGCGGTCTTTGCGGCGACGCTCCTGACCTATTTCTGGGCCTCGGCCAAAACCAAGCTTGGCGACGGGCTCTTCGGGTTCCTCTCCCCCTCGACCGGGGCCTACGCGCAGATCTTCCCCAAAGCGTTCGAAGCCGTCGGCTATGATTCCAGCCAGCTCGGGCTTCATCACTGGGCCTTTGCCGTGGCCGGAACCTGGGCCGAGTTCCTCCTGCCCGCGCTGATCGTCCTTGGCCTTCTCGCCCGCCCCGCCGCGCTCGGCATGATCGGCTTTGTCGCGGTGCAGAGCTATGTCGATCTCTACGGCCATGGCGGCATCGCCCATGCCGAGACGCTGGGCGCCTGGTTCGACCGCGCGCCCGACGGCGTGATCCTCGACCAGCGGGCCTTCTGGATGCTGGCGCTCGTCATCATCGCGGTGAAGGGCGCGGGCGCGCTGTCGCTCGACGCAGGCCTCGCCCGGCTCGACGCCCGCGCCGGGGCGCGGGCCGTCAGCGCCTGATCAGGAGGCGAGCGCGGCGATGGTAGCCTTGTCCCAGCCGAGATACATCGCCTCGCCATCGACGATCAGCGGCCGCTTCATCAGCGCCGGATGCGCCCGGAGGAGGTCTTCGGGCGCGCCCTTCCGCTCCTCCTCGCTCAGGCCCCGCCAAGTCGTCGAGCGGGTGTTGACGAGCCGCTCGCCGAACCGCTCGAGCGCGGTGGCGAGCACGTCCTCCGGCACGCCCTCGGCGCGGACATCCACCAGCGTCGCATCGGGCAGCGCCTTGAGCGCTTTTCGGCAGGTGTCGCAGGTCTTCAGACCGTAAAGACGCATCATTCTTTCCCTTCCTTCAGGTGTCGCGCGGCGCCGAGCCAACGCCCACACTGCTTTTTCTTGCTTTTTACGGGTTCCGTGCAAGACTCGGGATCGTGATCTTCGGTCATCAGGCCGGGACGCCCGCGGCGCGTCTCCCGCGTCCGGCGCGCACCTTCTTGGGGACGCGAATTTGACAGGACGGCCCACGCATTAGGGCCAAACGACAGACAGAAGGAGACACGGGACATGCCGACCGGCACCGTGAAATGGTTTAACACCACCAAAGGCTACGGATTCATCGCCCCAGAGGATGGCGGAAAGGACGTTTTCGTCCATATCTCCGCCGTCGAACGGTCCGGATTGACCGGGCTCGCCGACAACCAGAAGATCAGCTACGAGCTGCGCGAAGGCAGGGACGGCCGCCAGATGGCCGCCGATCTCAAGCCGCTCTGAGCCAGATCAGGCCCGCTGCAGCTTGACCGCCTCACGGCGCGCCAGGGCGATCAGCTCGGTCACATAGCCCTTCTCGATATCCGCCTCGCGCGTGGCGGCATAGAGCCGTCGCGTGATGCCGTCGCGGGTCAGCGGGCGGGTGACATAGTCGGAATTGTATTTCACTTCCCGCACCACCCAGTCGGGCAGCACCGCGACGCCGCGATTCGAGGCGACCAGAAGCAGGATCACCGCCGTCAGCTCGACCTGCCGGACCGCGGCGGGCTCGACCTTGGCGGGCGTCAGAAGCTGGCTGAAGACATCGAGCCGAGAGCGCTCCACCGGGTAGGTGATGAGCGTCTGGCCGCGAAAATCCTCGGCCTCGACGAAGGGTTTCTGCGCCAGGGGATGCGACGAGGCCGCGACGAAGACCGGGTTGTAATCGAAGAGCTCGGTAAAGGTGACGCCCGGCAGATCCTCGGGATCGGACGAGACCACCAGGTCGACCTCTTCCTTCAGAAGCGCGGGCAGCGCGTCGAAGGCGAGACCGGGGCGGATATCGACATCGACATCTGGCCAGCTCTTGCGGAAGGCCTCGAGCACCGGGAAGAGCCATTCGAAACAGGCATGGCACTCGATGGCGATATGCATCCGCCCCGAGACGCCCTTCCGGAGCCCCTCGAACTCGGCCGAGAGCGCCTCGACCTGCGGCAGCACCTGTTCGGCCAGCCGCAAGAGCCGCTGCCCCGCGGGCGAGAGCTTCATCGGCTTCGAGCGGCGCACGAAAAGCTCCACCCCCGCCTGCTCTTCCAGCCCCTTGATCTGGTGGCTGAGCGCGCTCTGGGTGATGTTGAGCTGGTCGGCCGCGCGCGCCAGCCCGCCCGCTTCGTGGATCGCCTTGATGGTGCGGAGATGGCGGAACTCGATATGCATCCCGGTGTTCGGCTCATGTTGTTCTTGAGAATTATGAGTTTGTCTCACGAACCCCGGTATGACACAAGACAGCACGTCAACGAGGAATACGAGCATGGCCCGCCCCGAGATCTCTTTTGAATTCTTCCCGCCGAAAAATCTCGAAGGGTCGTTCCGGCTGTGGGACACCGTTCAGGTTCTGGCCCCGCTCGCCCCGCGCTTCGTGTCGGTGACCTACGGCGCCGGCGGCACCACGCGCGAGCTGACCCGCGACGCGGTCGCGACCATCCACAAGCATTCCGGCCTCCGGACGGCGGCGCACCTGACCTGCGTGAACGCCACCCGCGACGAGACGCTGTCCATCGCGCGCGGCTTCGCCGAGGTCGGCGTGACCGACATCGTGGCGCTCCGCGGCGACCCGCCCAAGGGCGCGGACCGCTTCACCCCGACGCCCGGCGGCTTCGCCAATTCCTGCGAGCTCATCGAGGCGCTCAAGGAGACCGGCGATTTCACCATCCGCGTCGGCGCCTATCCCGACACCCATCCCGAGGCGCCCACCGAGACCGCAGATGTCGAGTATCTAAAGCGCAAGTTCGACGCCGGTGCGGACGAGGCCCTGACCCAGTTCTTCTTCGAGGCCGACACCTTCTTCCGCTTCCGCGATGCCTGCGAGAAGGCCGGGATCGACAAGCCCATCGTGCCCGGCATCCTGCCGATCGAGAACTGGAAGGGCGCGCGCCGCTTCGCCGAGTCCTGCGGCACCAAGATCCCCGCCTGGGTGATCGACGCCTTCGAGACCGCCGAGCGCGACGGCCGCAGCGATCTTCTGGCCACGGTGCTGGCGACCGAGCTCTGCTCGAAGCTGATCGACGGCGGCGTCGACAAGCTGCATTTCTACACGCTGAACCGCCCCGAGCTGACCCGCGACATCTGTTTCGCGCTTGGCGTCACGCCCGAGGCGAAGCTCGAAAACGTCGCCTGAGGCCCAAGGCCCCGCGATTAGTCCAAGCGTCCCGCTTGCATGCGGGGCGCGTCTGCGCCAGCGTCGCGCCGATCTCGGCGGGAGAACGGAATGCGCATTGCCCTCAACGGCTTCGGACGGATCGGACGCACGGTCCTGCGGCAGGTTCTGACGCGGGCCGACTGCGCCGATATCGAGGTGGCGCTCCTGAATGACATCGCGCCGATCGAGACCTGCGCCTATCTCTTCCGCTACGATTCGGTCTTCGGCCCCTATCCCGGAAAGGTCGAGGCCGAGATCGGTGCGCTCGCGCTCGACGGCCGCTCGATCCCCTTCACGCAGGAGCCGGACTTGGGCGCGCTCGACCTGAGCGGCATCGACCTGGTCATGGATTGCACCGGCACGATACACACCCGCGCGCAGGCCGCCCGGGGCCTCTCGGCGGGGGCGAAAAACGTGCTGATCTCCGGTCCCTGCCCCGAGGCCGAGCGGACCATCGTGCTCGGCGCCAATGACGAGACGCTAGGCACTGCCCGGATCGTGTCGAACGCGTCCTGCACCACCAACGCGCTCGCCCCGCTTTTGCGCGCCATCGACGACGCCTTGGGCATCGCGTCGGGCCATTCCACCACGATCCATTGCTACACCGGCAGCCAGCCGATGGTCGACGCGCCGCGCGGCGATCTCGCGCGGTCGCGCGCGGGCGCGGTGTCGATGGTGCCGACGACAACCTCGGCCACGCGGCTCGTCGATCACGTCCTGCCGCAGATCGCGGGCCGCGTGAGCGGCGCGGCGGTGCGGGTGCCGGTGATCTCGGTCTCGGCCATCGACGCGGTGCTGCACCTGAAACGCGCCCTGCCCTCGGATGTCGAAGGCTTCCTGCGCACGCTCGCGGCGGCCTCGCCGGTCCTGGGCGCGACCGAGGACGCGACGGTCTCGACCGATCTCAGGGCGCGGCCGGAAAGCCTCGTGATCGCGCTGCCCGAGACGCAGGTGGTGGGCGCGCATCAGCTAAGGGTGTTCGGCTGGTATGACAACGAATGGGGCTTCTCGGCCCGGATGATCGACGTCGCGCGCCGGATGGTCGCGCGGGATCAGGCGTAAAGCGGGCTCCCGCCGTTGCGCGTTGCGGGCAGCGGCGTCCGCGCCAGCCCGGGACGGTCGAACCCGGCCTCCTCGGTCTGAAGGCGCCGCGTGACCTCGAGCCCGTGCAGGCCCACGGGCTCTGCCCCGAAGCGCTCGCACCACGAGCTGTCCTCATTATTGAAGCGGTAATGCGCGAGCCCCTGCTCGATGCCCCAGGCAATCGACATGGCGGTCAGGAAGAGCGTCGCGGTGTCGCCCGGCGCGGTATCCAGAAGCACCGCCCGCATCTCGCCCCCGGCGCGGTCCACCAGATGCGCGGCCGAGGCGATGACCTCGTCGCCGCGCTTGAGGACGATCAGCGCCAGCGCGTCCTCCGAGAAGGCCCGGCGCAGAAGGTGGCGCATCTCCTCGCCCCGCTCATGCGCCGCCGTCGCGCCATCGCGCACGGCCCAGGCCTTGAGATGCTTGGAGAGAAGCCGGTCGATATCCCGCTCCAGCGTGTCCTCGGTCGAGAAGACAAGCTGCCAGCCGCAGCTGCGCAGCTCGCGGCGGGTATAGCCGCGGATCTCGAAGCGGGTGGAGGACGAGAAGCGGGTCTTGACGAAATCCTCGTAGGTCTCGGGCAGCGGCACGGCCAGCGCCGCCTCGGGCGCGGCGGAGGTCGCGGTCCCGGCGCCAAGAAGATCGGCGCCCAGGGCATCGGCGCGCTCGGCGCTCAGCCCCGACAGGCGCAGCTCGGCCCAGGGCCGCGCGCGCAGCGCATGGCCCAGCGCCTCGAGCGCGCCCTCGGCATGGCGGGGGTCGACCAGAAGGCCTGTCGGCACCCCGGCCAAGACGCCGGCGCTGTCGATCCGGGTCCGGAGGCGCTTGGCCTCGCGGCACCAGACGGTGCGCAGCACCACCGGCAAGAGCGCCACGGGTTCGACGCCCCGGCGCACGAGATAGACGCGCCAGCGGCCTTCGTGATTGATCAGAACAGGGGCAAGCCAGTCATGGCTTACAAAGACGCTCGCCTCGGGATCGCGGGCTTCGAGTTTTTCCCAATCCTCGGTCAGAGCGAGCAGCTCGGTGACGCTTTCTGCAGTCTCGACGCAATAGAACGGAGCCATGAGAGAGAGAGTCCTTCGTCCGGAAACATTCTGTTTCCTCGGACCCTCGCCTCAGAGCGCGGCAAGATCGGTCCCGGATTGGGACCATTTCTGGGAGATCTCAGGACGCCAATCCGGCCTCGATCCCCGTCTCCAGCTTGTCGACCAGCTCGTCGAGCTGCGCGTCCTCGATGATGAAAGGCGGCGCGAGCAGAATGTGATCGCCGAGCTTGCCGTCGATGGTGCCCGACATCGGGTAGCAGATGAGCCCGGCCTCGAAGGCCTTCTTCTTGATCGTCGCCGCGAGCTTCTTCTCGGGCGGGAACGGCGCCTTGGTCTCGCGGTCGGCCACCAGCTCGATCCCCCGGAAGAGCCCACGGCCGCGCAGATCGCCGACATTCGGATGCTGGCCGAAGCGCTCGCGCAGCTTCTCCATCAGAGCCTCGCCCTGGGTCTGGACCCGCGGGATCAGCTCGCGCTCGATCATCGCGCCCACCACCGCAAGCCCCGCGGCGGCGGCGGCGGGGTGGCCGACATAGGTGTGGCCGTGCTGGAAGAAGCCCGAGCCGCTCTCGATGGCCGAGTAGATCTCGGCGGTGCAGAGCATCGCGCCGATGGGCTGGTAGCCCGCGCCGAGACCCTTCGCGATGCAGAGGATGTCCGGCGCGACCCCGTCCTGTTCGCAGGCATAGAGGCTGCCCGTCCGGCCCATCCCGCACATGACCTCGTCGAGGATCAGGAGCACGCCGTACTTATCACAGATCTCGCGGATGCGCTTGAAATAGCCCGGCGCGGGCGGCACCGCGCCTGCGGTCGCGCCCACGACCGGCTCGGCCATGAAGGCCATGACCTTCTCGGGTCCGACCCGCAGGATTTCCTCTTCCAGCGCATCGGCGGAGCGCCTGCCATACGCCTCGAGGCTCTCGCCATCCTCGCGGTAGCGATACTCGTAGCAGGGGTCGATGTGGGACATCTGCAGCAGCAGCGGTCCGAACTGCTGGCGGCGCCATTCATTGCCGCCCGCCGAGAGCGCGCCGATGGTGTTGCCGTGATAGCTTTGCTTGCGCGCGATCAGGTGGCCGCGCTGCGTCTCACCCTTCTCGACATGGTACTGCCGCGCGAGCTTGATCGCGGCCTCCGCCGCCTCGGAGCCGCCCGAGACCAGGTAGACCCGGTCGAGCGTGCCGGGCGCGTGTTCGATCAGGAGATCGGCAAGCTTCTCGGCGGGCTCGGAGGTCAGAAAGCTCGTATGGGCAAAGGCGATCCGGTCCATCTGCGCCTTGACCGCCTCGATCACCGCGTGATCGCCATGGCCCAGACAGGACACCGCCGCGCCGCCCGATCCGTCGAGATAGCGCTTGCCATCGGTGTCGATCAGGTAGCAGCCCTCGCCGCCAGCCACCACGGGCAGATGCGCCTTGGTGTGGCGCGGAAAGATATGTGACATGACCCCTCTCCCTTCGATCTGCCGCGTCTGACGCGGCGCGGGTGCGGCACCGGATCTGTCCCGTGCCCTCCTGGCCCCGAAGCGGGGACCGCTTGTCCCGCGCGCCGCTCAGGCAGCGCCCGGAACCTCCACATGCCGCGCGCCCTCTTCGAACTTGCGGAAGCTGTGGCTCCAGACCGTGCCCGGCCAACGGATCTCGATCTGGCCTTTGCGGGGCCGGTAAACCGCAGTGTAGAGCGTTCCGAACCCGTGGTGGAAGGCTGTCGAATAGAGCGGCGGTTTCAGGAAGGCGGCGATGAATTTGTCCTCGGGATCGCGGTGCAGCGTCAGGCGCTGCAACAGGAACCGCTCGCGCTCGACCGTCGCGGTAAAGCGCGCATGGCTGATCCACTCGACGTTTTCCTGGTGGTTCGTCGCGACCGCCGCGCGGGTCAGGATCGCGTCCCGATCCGGTGACAGCATCGCCGTCAGGTAGCGCCGCTCCTTGTCGAGAACGGTGACGTTGTAGCTCATATGCGTCGGAATGCGGCTCAGAGCCTCGCCCGCCTCCTCGGTGGTCTCGCAGGTCTGGAGCACGTAGCGCAGGATGATCGGCACGCCGAACCCGTCGCCCACGACCCGGCGTCCGCCAAAGGTCAGCGACACCGCGAGCCCGGCATCGTTCATCCCGTCGACCAGCCCCCAGAGCCCGTCGGACACACCGATCACGCCGCGTCCCTGCCAGCGCGTCTTGAGCACGAGGCTGTCGAAGGCGTTCGGGTTGTAGTCGTAATTCCGCACCATCACCGGCTCGCGCCCGGGCCAGACCGCCTGGGAACAGCCCGAGAGATAAGGCGGCGGCTCGTAGAAGCTGAGGAAACGCGCGGCGTGATCGCCCCCGCCCGCCAGCTCGCAGAGCTCGTCATAGAGATCGACGATTTCCGGCATGTGGGTCTGCAGCGCGCGACGACTCTGCCGGTAGGTCGGACGCGCCTCTTCGCCGGCCCGGAGCCACCATTTGCGGTAGGCTGGCCAGTATTCATGGAACAGCCCGGCCCATTTCGGGCCGGGCGCGTTTTCGGCTATGGCACGCCAGACGACCACCTGGCCCCTCGCTTGACTTACATGATCTTGAAGGCGGGATCGGCCAGCGCCGGTCCGGCTTCGGCCACGGGCAGCGGCTTGCCCGAAACCGCGGACTTGATGCCGTGGATCCACTTCTTGGCCCGCTCGTTGAGCTGGAAGCTCTTGGTCATCGACCGGCCGCGCGTCACCAGGATGCCGAGATCGGCGCCCTCGTACCGGTAATCGCCCGGACGGATGATCCGCAGGAAGAAGGCCTCGTTCTCACTCTCGACCGCGCGGCGGTGATAGTCGAAGCGGTCGAAGACCACCCGTCCATCCTCGAGCATCTTGTAGATGCCGGTCGGCGGCGCTTCGGCGCAGATATCGACATTGTCGTCGGTGTGCTTGATCACCATCTGCGACCAGCTGTCGATATTGTCCGAATCCGCCCAGCGGGCGTTCAGCTCATCGACATCGAGGTTGAACTTCTTCTTCGAGAACTCGAGCAGGTGGAAGAGGAAGAGCGGCGCGTCGGCATGGGCGAAGGCCGCGTGGTTCGTCATCGAGGACGCCCCGGTGATCCGCGGGTTCAGCTCGCCCAGCCAGAGATCGCCGGTCTTCTTGTCGATCAGGAAGTCGAGCTCGAAATAGCCGCGATAGCCTTCCTTTCGCAGCTGCTCGCCGAACTTGAAGGTCAGATCGCGCGCCTTCTCGCGAACCTTCGGCGGGAAGGCGGTCGAGAGGATCTCGTTGCCGCACCAGCCGCCGCGATAGGGCGTCAGCTCCTTGAAGCCGACAAGCTCGGTCATCAGCGGGCCGACGATGGTGCCGGCATCGGTGGCGCAGGCCTCGATCGCCGAACCGCGGCAGTCGATGCGCTTCATCACCTTGATCTCGCCCTCGCCGACGATCTCGTGCTCGTGGCGGCGGAAATCGGCCTCGGACTTGATGAAGAAGGTGGTGTGGCCCGAGTCGCCGAAGGCCGATTGCAGCACCAGGTCGTTGCCGAGGTCGTTCTCCTCGCAGACCTTCTTGAGGTGCTCGTAATCCTTGATCTCCGACAGCGCGTTCGGGACCGAGGGCACGTCGGCCTTGTTGCCGATCCGCACGGTCTCGATCTTGTTGTCCATGTTCGTCCGAAGCTTGGCCTTGGGGAACCAGACCTCGCCGCCCAGCTCCTTGGCCAGACGCTCGGTTTCCTCGTCGAACATCAGGAACACAAACTTCGGCTTGCCGCCGCGGCGCTTGATGTAGTCGATCACCTCCTTGTGCTGGAGGAGGTAGTTGTTGATGTCCTCGATCGACTGGAACTCGGCATGGGGCTGCTCGGAGGGGCAGAACACGTTCGGGTGCTTGCCGTCATAGCAGTCGATGTAGTTGATATACTTGAAGTTCTTACACCATTCGTCGATGCCCAGAAGGTTGAAGTTCGTGGCCGAGACGAAATAGACCGGGTCTTCGTTACGGTGGAAGAACCGGCGGATCTCGGAAATGTTCTTGAGTGGCTTGGCCATGGTCGGATCTCCCTGAGTTATTCTGCAGCTTGTTTCGGTTGCTGATCGGCTAGTTTCGCGAGGCTTTCGGGCGTGAAGACCCGGAGGCCCAGGTCAGGCCGGTAGCCGTGGATTTCGTTCACATCGAGCGCCCGCATGAAGGCGAGGATCTCCTTGGAGATCAACTGCCCCGGCACGAGGATAGGGAAGCCCGGCGGATAGGGGATGATGAAGGACGCCGAGACGATCTCTTCCCCCCCTTCGAGCCGCTTCTGCAGCGCATCGCCGATCTCGAGGTAATCGCAGGCATCTTCGTCATAGGCGAGGAAGAAGGCCGAGCGGATATCGCCCTCGGGCGTGCCCGGATCGAAGCGGAACGCGTCGTGGAACCGCGAGAAGTCCGGCAGCGGCGGCAGGTCCTCCATCAGGCTCTTCACCCGCCGGTCGAACGCCATGCGCTCCATCTTGGAGGCATCGTCATTCAGGTCGTCGAGCGATTTCGCGATCTCCACCAGCACCTCGATCAGGTAAGCGACCGAGCTGCGGGTCGTGCCGATATTCGTCATGAACAGCACGGTGTTGCGCGAGGTCTTGTTGATCTGGATGCCGTAGCGGTCCATCAGCACCTGGTTCTTGAACGTGTCGCCGTCCCACCCGGTTCCCCCGACCGCGAGCGTGACCCGCGTGGCGTCCAGCACGAACTCGTCGCGCTCCCAGGCATCCCAGATCTCGGCCCAGCCCTGTTCGGCGTCGTAATAGGCGGTCACGTTGCTGTCGCGGTGCTTGTCGGGGATCATGTCGCCCGCGGTCAGCACCTTGAAGTATTTCTGCAGAAGCGGATGGGTCCCGATGGCCCGCCGCATCGACATCGCCGCCTCGATCTGGCGCTGGACGAACTCGTAGCCCTCGAGCTCGACCTGCCGCCGCCCGACATCGAGCGACGCGATGATCTGGTAGTTCGGCGAGGTCGAGGTGTGGGTCATGTAGGCTTCGTGGAACGATTGCTCGACCTGGCCTTTGAAATCCTGGTCGTTAACATGGATCATCGAGCCCTGCCGGAGCGCGGTAAGCGTCTTGTGCGTCGACTGACAGGCATAGACCCGCACCCGCGCCGTCGGCGGAGGCAGAAGCCGCGTCTTCACGAGCTTCTCGTCGTCCGCATCCTCGAGCTTGGCCTTCTGCTTTTCCCAGGCGGCGCGATGCTCGTCGGTCTTGAGCTTGGCGCGCAGAGTATTGGCCGCGTTCATCGCCGTCCGGTGACGATACGTCGGGTTGAACCGCGCAAAGCCGAACCACGCCTCGTCCCAGAGGAAGATGAGGTCGGGCTTGATGGCGAGACATTCCTCCATCACCCGTTCGACGTTGTAGACGATGCCGTCGAAGGTGCAGTTCGTCAGAAGGAGCATCCGCACCCGGTCGAGCTTGCCCTCGCGCTTGTACTGGAGAAGCCGCTCCTTGATCTCGTGGATCGGGACCGCGCCGTACATCGAGTATTCGTTGAGCGGATAGCTGTCGAGATAGCTGACCTGCGCCCCCGCGAGCACCATGCCGTAATGATGCGATTTGTGGCAGTCGCGGTCGACGAGCACGATATCGCCCGGTCGGACAAGGGCTTGCACGACGATCTTGTTACAGGTCGAGGTGCCGTTCGTCGCGAAGAAGGTCTGTTTCGAGCCGAAGGCCCGCGCCGCCAGCTCCTGCGCTTCCTTGATGGGGCCGTGCGGCTCCAGAAGGCTGTCGAGACCGCCCGAGGTGGCCGAGGTCTCGGCCAGGAAGATGTTCGGCCCGTAGAACGCTCCCATGTCCTGGATCCAGTGCGACCGCGTGATCGACTTGCCGCGGCTGATCGGCATGGCGTGGAACACGCCCGTGGGCTGCTTGGAGTAGTTCTTGAGCGCGGTGAAGAACGGCGTCTTGTAGCGCGCCTGAACGCCCCGGAGGATGTTCAGGTGAAGCTCCATGAAGTCTTCCTGGTTGTAGAAGACCCGACGGCAGATCCCCAGATCGAGACCCGCGATATCCTCGACCGAGCGCTCGGTCACGAGATAGGCGTCGAGTTCGGGGCGCACCCGCGCCACCAGGCGGCAGAGCTCGGGGCCATAGTTCTGCGGTTCGATATCGCGGAACTCTTCCTGACCGCCGGCACCCGCGAGATAGCGCTTCAGAAGCGGCATGTTCATCTCGGAGCGCAGGTTGAGACCGGGGCGCACCACCATCGCCTGGATGTTGTGGTTGAAGAGCACCGCGATCAGCGCGTCCTCGAGCGAGGCCACCACGACCGCCTCGTAATGGAAGGGATCCTCCTCGCGGCGCATCTTGTGCATGTTCGTCTTGAGCCAGCGTTCCTGCTGCTCGTTGACGTCATCGACGATCAGGACCTCGAAATACGGCTTGGTCAGCGCCCGCGCCTCGGGCGTCAGCATCGCCTCGTCATCGTTCTCGTCGATCTCGGTCGAGTCGCGGTCGATGGGGATGTGGCGGCGGCGATAGGCGCCGGTGGTGAGCGCCCGCATCACCCGGTGCACGGAATAGGCAAGGTCCTCGAAGCTGCCATGCTCGAAGAGCCGCCGCAGGTAATCGAAGGTGTGCATGCCCGGGAACGCCCAGTAGGGCTCGATCACCGCAAGGCTGTCGAACAGCGCCTGGGATTTTTGCCGGAGCTTGATCTTCTCGCGCTCGTTGGTGGCGCGGCAGAGCGCATCGGCGGCTTCTCGCAAAGCCGACCAGCGATCCGATCTGAGCTGGATCGCCGAGTAGTATTCGTTGACGGACTCCATTGTCGTCCTCCCTGATCAGGGCGGCCGCGCCGAAGTCACGTCATCCGCCCCGCCGGGATGGCGGGGCGAGACACGCTCCGGCGTCAGCCGCTGGAAACTTTGCCCGGCAAGCCCACCAGTTCGACCGGCGAGGAAGCCTCGGCATGATAGCTGTTGGCCGCGGGCGGCACGGTGCTGTCGGGCGCACCGCTCACGGTGTCCACGTGCAGGCCCTTGCGCGAGCCCTGCCGGGGCATCTCGAGCGGCCCGAGCGTCTGCAGGTAGCTGTCCGCGCCCGATTGCCGGTCATAGACCGGGAAATCGGCTTCGCGGTCGCGGAAGGACTTGAGCACCTGGCCCAGGCCCTTCATCCCGGTCTCGCGCTGGCGGCGGACCATGTCGAGATCGATCTCGATCGGGAACATGTCCTCCTGGCCCGCGCATTGATGCAGGACCGTGGCCGACGGATCGACGACGCAGGACTTGCCCACCCCGCCCGATCCCAGGCCGTTCACGTCGAAGACGTAGCACTGGAACTGCGCCGCGGTGGCGCGCGCGATGGACAGCTCCGCATCGCGGTCGGTGGTGCCCGTCAGAACCGGATGCAACAGCACCTCTACCCCCATGGAGGTGAGCTGACGCGTGGTCTCGGGGAACCAGATATCGTAGCAGATGGACAGGCCGAAGCGGCCGACCTCGGGCACGTCGAAGACGCAGAACTCGGTGCCCGCGGTGATGCCCGACTCGTAGGGCCGGAACGGGAACATCTTGGCGTATTTCGCAACGATCTCGCCCTCGGGGTTGATCACGAAAGACGTGTTCCGGATGGCGCCGTGCTCATCCTTGATGAACATCGAGCCCGGCACCAGCCAGACCTTGTTGCGCCGCGCGGCGATCTGGAATTTCTCCAGCGCCTCGTTGTGCTCCGGCAGCGCGAAGCGATCGAGCGGGCCGAAGGGCGCGAGCTCGGAGAAGAGCACCATCTGGGTCCAAGGGAACCGGGCCAGCAACACGTCGAGTCGGTGGATCATCGCGTCCACGTTCGATTCGAGCGGATTGACGTACATTTGCACGCCGGCAATGGCGAAAGGGGTCATGTCGAGAAGTCTCCTGTGAGGAGTCCCCGTCGCGGACGCACCGTCGACGGAGAGCCTTGGAGGCATGTCTCTAATCCCTTCCCGGAGGAGTTAAAACACTCTCTCCCGATAGCGTGACCGGACCACGTGCAAGTGCCTGAAAACTGGGCACCTGCCGTGGCCGATCCGCCACAGAGCGGCATGGATCCGCTATGTGGCCTTGTCAGGTTCATGCGGTGGCGCGGGTCCGTGCGGTCTTCGCCGCCCGCCCCTTCTGCATCCAGACGATGAGCGCCAGGAGCAGGAAGGCCGGGATGAACATGAGATATTTCGACGGCTGGCTCTGCGGCTCGAGCACGCGCAGGATCTCCTGGTCCCAATCGAGACCGGCATTCTGCGCCGGGCTGTCGAAGGCCACGTCGTCGATGATCAGGCTGTCGCCCTCTTCGCGGAAGAGAAGACCCGCGTTCTCCAGCCGCTCGTCGCCCGTCGCGCCCTCGCCCAAGGGCAGAAGTGCCGTGAACTCAAGCGGTTCGCCGATCTCGTTCACGCCGGAGACGCGCAGCCGGAGCGGCTCGCCCTCGGGCGTGTTCTCGGCCGCCTGCGCGATCTCGGTCGGCGCCACCGCGTTGTAGGGCGGTGCCACCATGTCCATCCAGAAGCCCGGACGGAACAGGGTGAAGGCGATGAGCAGAAGCGCGATCGACTCGTAGAAGCGGTTCTTCGCGAGGAACCAGCCCTGCGTCGCCGCCGCGAACAGGAGCATGGCGATGGTCGCGATCACGAAGACGAAGATGCCCTGCACCCATCCCACATCGATCAAAAGAAGCTGGGTGTTGAAGATGAAGAGGAAGGGCAGCGCCGCGGTCCTGAGGCTGTAGAAGAACGCCACGGCCCCCGTCTTGATCGGATCCCCGCCCGACACCGCCGCCGCCGCGAAGCTCGCGAGGCCCACCGGAGGCGTCACGTCGGCCATGATGCCGAAGTAGAAGACGAAGAGGTGCACCGCGATCAGCGGCACGATCAGGCCGTTCTGCTGGCCGAGCGTCACGATCACCGGGGCCAGAAGCGCCGAGACCACGATGTAGTTCGCGGTGGTGGGCAGGCCCATACCGAGGATCAGCGACAGGATGGCGGTCAGGAACAGGATGGCCAGGATATTGCCGCCCGAGAGCACCTCGACCACATCCGCCAGCGCCGAGCCGACGCCGGTCTGGCTGACCGCGCCCACGATGATACCGGCGGTCGCCGTGGCGATGCCGATGCCGATCATGTTGCGCGCGCCGGTCACGAGACCGTCGATCAGGTCGAGGAAGCCGCCGCGGACCTCGTCGCCCATATTGCCGCTCGAGCGCATGATCGCGAGGAGCGGACGCTGGGTGATCAGGATGAAGATCATGAACGCCGCCGCCCAGAAGGCCGAGAGACCCGGCGAGAGGCGGTCGACCATCAGCGCCCAGACGAGCACGACGACCGGCAGGATGAAGTGCAGGCCCGAGCGCACGGTCGGTCCCGGCAGGGGCAGCGTCTGCTGGGCGTCGCTGTCGGTTTCGAGCGACGGGATTTCCTCTTTCGAGGCGACCTTGAGAAGCCCGATATAGACCGCCACCAGGAGCACGAAGATGATGTAGCCCGCGGTGTCCGGGAAGAGCGTGCGGATCCAGCCCATGCCGTAATAGACGCCGAAGGACAGCGCGCAGAGCACGATCACGAAGAAGGCCATGCCGATCAGGCGCTGGACGATGGGCTTCGGCGTGTAGGCGCGCGGAAGACCCTCCATGCCCTGCTTCATCGCCTCGAGATGCACGATGTAGACGAGCGCGATGTAGGAGATCACCGCCGGAAGGAAGGCGTGCTTGACCACGTCGAAATAGGGAATGCCGACATATTCGACCATCAGGAAGGCCGCGGCCCCCATGACCGGCGGCATGATCTGGCCGTTGACCGACGAGGCCACCTCGACCGCGCCCGCCTTCTCGGAGTTGAAGCCCACCTTCTTCATCAGCGGGATGGTGAAGGTGCCGGTGGTCACCACGTTGGCGATCGACGAGCCCGAGATCAGGCCGGTCATCGCCGAGGAGACGACGGCGGCCTTGGCTGGTCCGCCGCGCATGTGGCCCATGAGCGAGAACGCGACCTGGATGAAGTAGTTGCCCGCGCCCGCCTTATCGAGAAGCGAGCCGAAGAGCACGAAGAGGAACACGAAGCTCGTCGAGACGCCGAGCGCGATGCCGAAGACACCCTCGGTGGTGATCCATTGGTGGTTGATCACGACGCCGAGCGACTTGGCCGAGTGCGCGATGAGCTGCGGCATGTATGGCCCGAGGAACGTGTAGCCCAGGAAGACCGTCGCCACGATGGTCAGCGCCGGCCCGAGCGAGCGGCGCGTGGCCTCGAGAAGCAGGAGAAGACCCACGACGCCGACGACAAGGTCCTGCGTGATCGGCGCTCCGACCCGGTTGGCGATGCCCTCATAGGCGAAATAGATATAAAGCGCGGTCGCGGCACCGATCAGCGCCATCGCCCATTCCCAGGGCGGCACGCGATCCTTGGGCGATCCGAGCACGACACAGGCGATCACCGCCGCGCCGACCAGCCAGATCCACCAGCCATTGCCCGGCTCGGCTCCGAGCCAGAAGAGGAAGGTCAGGAAGGCCGGAACGGCGATCCCCAGCACGAGCTGCACCGGTGTGCGCGCGGCCGGGAAGGCCATGAAGCCGAGGAAGATCGCGAAGGCGAGGTGGAAGGCACGGGCCTCGGTGTCGTTGAACACCCCGAAGCCGAGAATGAAGGGGATCGGCGAGGCAATCCAGAGCTGGAACAGCGACCACGACAGCGCCACAACGAGGATGAGGATGCCCACCGCACCTTGCGGGGATCGCCCGCCGGTGTCCGAGGAGGCGACAAGATCGTCGAGCTCGCCCTGGCTGAGGCCGCCCGAATTGGTTCCAACGCCGCCACCCTGTGAAGGATTGTCGCTCATATCACTTATCCCTGTCGATGGGCCTGGCCGTTATCATGTCGCCAGTGCCGTATTCGGTCGCCCGGTCGCACCCGCGACCGGTCGGGACGCGGCCCCGCCAAACCCCGGCGGGACCGCATGTTTTCAAGCGTCAGAGACGCGGACGGATCACTCCATCCAGCCTTTTTCTTTGTAGTACTTCTCGGCGCCCGGATGCAGCGGAGCCGAGAGACCGGCAGAGATCATCTCTTCTTCGTTGAGATTCTCGAAGGCCGGGTGCAGGCGCTTGAAGCGGTCGAAATTGTCGAAGACGGCTTTCACCACCTCGTAGACGGTGTCTTCGGCCACGGCGTCGGAGCTGACGAAGGTCGCGCGCACACCGAAGGTCTGCGTGTCTTCCTCGACGCCCTCATAGAGCGATGCCGGGATGGTCGCGGCCGCGTAGAAGGCGTTATTCGCGATCAGGCTGTCGATATAGTCGCCGGTCACGTCCACGAAGACCGACTCGCAGGACGAGAAGGCTTCCTGGATCGAGCCATTCGGATGGCCGACCTGGTAGACGAAGGCGTCGATCTTGTTGTCGCAGAGCGCCTGCGCCTGCTCGGTGGCCTTCAGCTCGGAGGCGAGCGAGAAATCGTCGGCGGTCATGCCGGCGGCTTCCATCACCACATCCATCGTGGCGCGCTGGCCGGAGCCCGGGTTGCCGATATTGACGCGCTTGCCCTTGAGATCGTCGAAGGTCTCGATGCCGGCATCGGCACGGGCCACGACGGTGAAGGGCTCGGGATGGACCGAGAACACGGCGCGCAGGCCCTCGAAGGGCGCCTCGAAGCTGCCCTCGCCGTTCAGGCCGTAATATTGCTGGTCCGACTGGGCCACGCCCATCGTCTGATCGCCGGCCTTGATGGCGTTGATATTGGCAACAGAGCCGCCGGTCGAGGGCGCGGTGCATTGCAGACCATGCTCGCCGGTCCCGCGGTTGACGAGACGGCAGATCGACTGGCCGACCACGTAATAGACGCCGGTCTGACCGCCGGTGCCGATGGTGATGAAGGTTTCCTGCGCCGTCGCGGCGCCGCCGGTGGCAAGACCGGCCAGCAGTGCGAGTGTCGGTGTGAATTTCATCAGTACTCTCCCGTTTGAGCTTTTTTCGTTTGTCGCCTGTGAGTTCGTCCCACTCTTCCGGCAGGACAATCTACGGCTTACTCTCCAACTCTATCGTCGCGGCGCGGTTCCTCCAGATCTAGACCGCCCAATGACAATCCCGGCGTTTCATAAACCGGACGCGACGACGCGCGGCGCCGATTAAGCCTTTGTCGTCAATCCCTTGCCGATCCCCGGTCGATGTCGCATCCGCCGGAGAGCGGCCTCGGGTCGAAACCGCGCATGTCAATTACCGTAGAGGTGGTTATTATCCTGATCAAGACGGCTAGTATTTTAGTCGTCCGTGATCCGCGATTTCACGCGCGACGGACCAGGGGAGGACCTTATGGACCTCGGAACACGCCTAAAATCACTCCGCGTCTCCAAGGGCTTGTCCCAAAGAGAGCTGGCGCGACGGGCGGGAGTGACGAACGGCCTGATCAGCCAGATCGAACAGAACAGATCCTCGCCCTCGGTGGCGTCCCTGAAGCGAATTTTGGACGCCGTGCCGATCAGCTTCGCCGATTTCTTCAGCGAGCAACGCGACGATTCGGACCGCGCCTTCCCGAGCCTCGAACACCTGGCCTCGGTCGATCCGGGGCGCTACCACCACGCGGGTTCGGACGCCCCAGCGATGCTGCGCGTCGGCGGCGACGGGCCGGGACGCGCCGAGCTTCTCTACGAGACCTACCTGCCCGGAAGCGACAGCGGCCCCTCGCGCGATGACAGGCTCGTCGGCACCACGGGGCTGGTCCTCTGGGGAGAGATAGAGGCGCAGATCGGCTTCGAGATCCGCACCCTCACCCGCGGCGCGAGCTTCATCGCCACCGCCGGAGAGCCGCACCGCTTCCGCAACCGCGCCAGCGACCCCTGCGTTCTCGTCACCGCCCGCCTCCCGCCGCCGCGCTGAGCGGGACCGTCAAGCCGCGTATTTGGAAAAAGAAGAAGCGCAAGGGGCCGGGCGCGCCCAAATAGCGTTTCTTCTTTTTGAAAACACGCTCTCCTCCGCCAGCCAAGGGGCGCGGCGCCAGGGGGGTCAGCGCAGACCGTCGGTGACCCAGGCCGCGAAGGCGCGCAGGAGCGTGTCGGACGCGGTATCGAACGCCGCGACCAGCGCCTCGGTCTCGGTCGTGGGCGACGCGGCCTCGGCCGTGAAGGTCCGGCTCGCGAGGATCGTCACATCGCTTTCGCGCACGAGCTGGATCGACAATGCGAGGCGGACCAGCGCCCCCTCTCCCGCCGTCTCTGCCTGGAAATCGATCACGTCGGTGACGATGGCGATGTCGCCCGACAGCCCCAACGGCTCGCGCCCGACATAGGCGAGCGCGTTCGTCCGCTGCAGCGAGCGCAGGAGAAGCGACTGCACCATCGTCGGCACATCCTCGCCCCAGCGCACTTCGGGCAGGTATTCCGCCGCAAGCGGGCTCGGCTTGATCAGGATGCGGTCGGTGTCGAGCGCTCCGGTCGTGGTCGGCATCTCGACGGTGACGTTGTAGGGCCGCTGCCGGGGCGCGGCGGGGATGTCCTCGGGCGCGCGCAGCTCGTAGACGCCGAGCGGCGTCGTGGCGTCGGAAAAGGCCGAGAGCGCCGAGCAGCCGGGCAGCGCCAGAAGTGCAATCAGGAGAAATCTGGTCATGGCGGGCCTCTAGCGTCTGAACTCGGGCTGATCGCGATCCAGGAGGAACCGCGCCGGGTCGCGCGCGATCTGGTTGGTCAGCTTCTCGAGATTGCGGATCAGCGCGCGGGTCTCGTTGGCGAGCAGCGTGTATTGCGGCAGACCGTCCGCGGCGAAGGCCGAGACCGGCGCGCCGGTGTCGCGCACGATCCGCGCGACCTCTCGGAAGGTCGCCTCGGCCTGCTGCGCGGCGTCGCGCAGATCGCCGGTGACCACGGGGATGTCCTCGGAGACCTGCGCCAGCGCGGCGTCGAACCCGGCGATGGCCGAGCGCAGATCGGCGGTGATGGTCGAGATGTCCTCGTTGATCACCCGGTCGGCGCCGGTGAAGGTGCGCTCGGCCGCTTCGAGCGTGGTGGTGCCGACGGCGAGCGCGCGGTCGAGCGCCTCGAGCGTGGTATTGGCGCGGGCGAAGGTGTCAGTGACCGAGGTCAGCGCCGCGCGCGCCTCGCCCGAGAGGCCCGCGACCTCTCCCGACGCGGTCGAGAGATCGGCGCCGACCTCCTCGACCACGCGCGCCGCGGTGGCGGTGGCGCTGCGGATGTCGCCGATGATCACCGGCACATCCGTCTCGGTGATCCGGGTCACCGCCTCGACGGCGGTCGAGATCTGCGCCATCACCGCGCGGGTCTCATCGACCAGCCACTGGCCGTCCTCGGTCACGAGGAGGTCGAAATCATCCGCCGCGTCCTCCATGACCTCGGTCGCCTCTTCGAGCGACACGATCAGCGCCGAGGCCTCGTCGAAGACGCGGCTCGCCTCGTCGAGACGCGCGACGGCGCTCTCGCCGGCCTCCGAGAAGGTCGCGAGCATCGACGAGGTCTCGGTGCCCAAGCGGTCGAGCGTGCCACGGAATTCCTCGGCGGCCAGCGCGGCGCCCTGGGCCACGGGCGGCAGATCCTCGGCCAGGAAGCGGCCCACCTCTTCGACCGTGCGGGTGGTGGCGGCGAGCGTCTCCTGCCCGGCGGCCACCGCGTCGCGGGTCTCCTCGGAGAGCGAGGCGATGGAGAGGAGCGCCGTGTCGGCGGTCGTCAGGATGCCCGAGAGGTCGTTCGACAGCGCCTCGAGCGTGGCGTTGAACCGGTCGATCTGCCCGGCAAAGGCCGAGATCTCCGCCGTGACATTGGAGAAATCGTCGAGCACCGCGGCGAAGTTCTCGGACGCGCTCTCGGTATTGGCGAGGATATTGTCGACCCGGTCGCGGTTCTCTTCGGTCAGGAACCCGTTCACCGCGCGCACGACGCCCAGAGCTTCGGTCAGAAGGTCCGGCGCATCCTCAGAGAGCGTCTGCAGGACCGAGCGTCCGGCGGGGATCTGCGGGATCTCGTCGCGCGACAGGTCGGTCAGGAACGGCGCGTCCGGGGTGCCCGGCGAGATGCCGACATAGGAGACGCCGGTGACGCCCTGGCTTTCGATCGTGGCGATGGAATTGGCCCGGACCGGGGTCTCGGCATCGACCTCGAGCCGGACCCGGATCAGACCCGAGCGGTCCGGCGCCAGCCGCACATCCGCGACCTGCCCCACCGGCAAACCGGCGAAGCGCACGGTCGAGGCGTTCGAGAGACCCGAGACCGAGGTGAATTCCACGTCGTAATAGGCGAAGCGGCGATCGAGCTCGACCTGCGCGAACCACAGGATGAAGCCCAAGAGGCCCAGGAGCCCTGCCAGCGTGAACGCGCCGATCAGGATGTAATTGGCCCGTGTCTCCATGCCGCCTGCTCTGCCCTGCCCTAATCGGCTGCCGCGCTCGGGGTCGCGGCGCGGGCGCGTGGCCCGTTGAAATAATCGTGCACCCAGGGATGATCGACCTCCCTGAGCGTCTCCATGGTTCCGGTGACGAGCACCTTCTTTTCCGCCAGCACCGCGATCCTGTCGCAGGTCGCGTGCAGCGTGTCGAGGTCGTGGGTCACCAGGAACACGGTTAGCCCCAAGGACCGGCTGAGTCCACGGATCAGAGCGTCGAAGGCCGACGCACCGATCGGATCGAGTCCGGCGGTGGGTTCATCGAGGAACAGAATGTCGGGATCGAGCGCCAGCGAGCGGGCCAGCCCCGCCCGTTTGCGCATGCCGCCCGAAAGCTCCGAGGGGTATTTGCCGCCCGCCATGTATGGCAGGCCCACAAGCGAGATCTTGAGATCGGCGAGCGCCGCGCGGGTTTCGGGATCGAGCCCGTCAAACCGGCGCATCGGCACCTCGACATTCTCGCGCACGGTCAGCGACGAGAAGAGCGCACCGTCCTGGAACATCACACCCATCTTGTCGTCAAGCCGCGACCGCTCGGCCTCGGAGGCGATCAGCATCTCGGTGCCCATGACCTCGATGGTCCCGGCCTGCGGGCGGGTCAGCCCGACGATTTCCCGCAGGAGCACCGATTTGCCGGTGCCCGAGCCGCCCACGACGCCCAGGATCTCGCCGCGATAGACGTCGAGATCGAGATCGTGATGCACCACCTGCGCGCCGAACTGCGTGTGGAGGCCGCGAACCCGGATGATCGGATCCGCGCTCACAGGCCGAGCTCGGAATAGAAGATCGAGAACAGCGCGTCGGCCACGATCACCGCGAAGATCGCCGTCACCACCGAGGCCGAGGTGCGGCGGCCGAGGCTCTCGGCATTGCCCTTGACCTGCATCCCCGCATGGCAGCCGACGACGCCGATGATCACGGCGAAGACCGGCGCTTTCGACAGGCCGATCAGCACCTGTTCGAGATGCTCGCCCTCCGCGAGCCGGGTCAGGAACATCTGCGGCGAGATGCCGAGCTCCAGCCAGGACATGAGCCCGCCGCCGATCAGGCCCGAGAGGTTGGCGACGAGCCCGAGGATCGGCAGCGTCAGGACAAGCGCCAGCACGCGCGGCAGGAACAGCATCAGCCCCGGATCGAGCCCGAGGGTGCGCATGGCGTCGATCTCCTCGCGCATCTTCATCGACCCGATGGCGGCGGTGAAGGCCGAGGCGGTGCGCCCCGCGACGATGATCGAGGTCAGAAGGATGCCGAGCTCGCGCAGGATCGAGATCGCGATCAGGTCGACCACGAAGACCTCGGCCCCAAACTGCCTGAGCTGCGTGGCCCCCTGGAAGGCCAGGACCACCCCGATCAGGAACGCCATGAGCGCGACGATGGGCACCGCCTGCCAGCCGACCGCCTCGGCGTGATGAACGAGCGCGGTGAAGCGGAACTGGCCGGGATTGCGCAGCGTGCGGGCGAAACGCGCGATGACGAGGCCCAGCATGCTCGACAGCTCGGTGGCGAAATGCCCCGCCGACACCATCGCGCGCCCGACCGAGGCGACACGATCCTGCAGCGTCCTGGGTGGTGCGGGCTCGGTATCGGGATGCGGCATCGCCGCCGCCACGGTGTCGAGAAGCGCCTGTGTCTGCGGATCGGCCCCGGTGAACTCGAGCGCCGCGCCTTCTCCGTCCATCCGCTCCTTCAGCCGCAGAAGCGCCCAGGCGCCCGCGGTGTCGAGCCGGTCGATCCCGCCCAGGTCCAGCCGCAGCGGCGCCTGCCCCTCGAGCCCGGCGAGCGCCGCCTGCAGCGCGGGCAGACGCGCCAGCGTCAGCCGTCCGGTCAGGACGGCGCGCGCACCGTCGGCGCCGGTCTCGACGTGGATCTGGGGGGAGTCGCTCATGCCGCGCAGCCTAGCCGCAGGGACCCGGGGCTTGAAGCGGCTTTCACCGGCGGGACAGGCCTGCGACGCGGTGCCGCTCGCCGCTGTCGCGGAACCGCTTCAGGCGCGCCAGAACCGGACGGTGAAAAGCACCAGCACCGACATGATCTCCAGCCGACCCATCAGCATCGCGAGGATCAGAAGCCATTTCGCGGTGTCGTTCAGCCCGGCGAAATTGCCCGCCGGTCCGATCTCGGCCCCGAGACCGGGCCCGATATTGGCAAGCGCCGTCGCCGCGCCCGAGATCGAGGTGATGAAATCGAGCCCCGTCATACCGAGCCCGACCGAAAAGAGCCCCAGAAGCACGACGAAGAACATGAAGAAGGACATCACCGACGAGAGCACGTCGTCGCTCACCGGCCGCCCCTCGAACCGCGGCACGAAAAGCCCGTGGGGCGCGCGGATGCGGCGGAGCTGCGTCTTCACCGAGGCGATCAGGAGCTGGTAGCGGAACACCTTGACCGAGCAGGCGGTCGAGCCTGCGCAGCCGCCGATCAGGCCAATGAAGAAGAACATCGCGATCAGGAACGGGCCCCATTGCATGTAGTCGACCGAAGCATAGCCCGTGCCGGTCATGATCGAGGTGATATTGAACACCGCCTCGCGAAGCGCCTGTTCGGGATGGTGCGGGAAGATCGACAAGAGCACCGTGACCGTCACCGCCACGAGCACCGCGATGATGCCGAGAAAGGCACGCACCTGGCTGTCGCGAAAGAGCGCCACCTGGTTGCCGTTCACGAGCTGCACGTAGCGCACGAAGGGCAGCGCCGCGAGCACCATGAAGACGCTCGCCACGTATTCCGCCGGTCCCGAGAACGTGCCGAAGCTCGCGTCGTAATTGGCGAAGCCGCCGGTCGAGACGGTGGTCAGCGCATGGACCGAGGCATCGAACGGGTTCATGCCGGTGCCGATGTAGCAGAACGCGCAGAGAAGCGTGAGCGTGACGTAGATCGACGAGATCTGCGCCGCGATCTGCGCCGCCCGCGGCAGCACCTTGCCCATCGTGTCAAAGGCCTCGGAGCGGAAGATCTGCATGCCGCCGACGCGCAGCTCGGGCAGGAACACCATCGCCACGACGATGATCCCGATGCCCCCCAGCCATTGCAGGAGCCCGCGCCAGAGCAAGATGCCCTTGGGCAGCGTGTCGAGCCCGGAGAACACCGTGGAGCCGGTCGTGGTCATGCCCGACATCGCCTCGAAGAACGCGTCGACGAAGCGCGCCTCTGTCTCGCCGAGGACAAAAGGGATCGCGCCGAAGATCGGCAGCATCACCCAGACCAGCGTCGTCAGAAGGAAGGTCTGCTGCAGCGACAACCGCTCCGGCACCGCATTGGCCGAGGCGAGCGCGATCAGCCCGCCCGAGAGCGTCGTGATGATCGCGGATTCCAGGAACACATGCCACTCGCCCCGCCCTTCGGCGATGTCCACCATCATCGGCAGGAGCATCGTCAGCCCGAGGCACGAGACCAGGAGGCCGATCACATAGGCGACGGGACGCATGTCGAACATGGGCGGCAGCGTTGGCGCGCCGCGCGGGCTTAGTCAAGCCAAGGCATCGGGCGTCCCGGGGTCAGCTGACCAGGAGATCGCGGAAGACATGCGCCAGGATCTCGTCGCGCCTGAGACCCACGCGGCGCAGATCGGCATCCGACATCGCGTCGAGCCTGCAGATATCGAGAAGCCTGCGGCGCTTGAGCATGGTCGGGTTGAGCCCCTGCCCCCGCTCGGTGAAGAACAAGTCGATGCGCTGGTTGAGCGTCACGCCAGGGTCGGACATGGCACGGTCTCCGGAACTGCTCGGTCGTGTTCCCCCGTCGCGTTCAGCTTACGCGGCCAGATGACCGGGTCATGACCGAACCGTGCGCAGACGGCGCGCCACCCGTGGCGACGGCGCGAATTTGGGCAGGCTGCGCGCCGTCCGGGCAGCGCGGCGGTCACAGGATCAGACACGAAAAAGGCCCGGCCCGGTGCAGAGCACGCGGAGCCGGGCCTTCTTTGTCGCTGGAGGCCGGGGTCAGCCGACGTGGAACAGCGTCGAGAAGAGCCGCGGATCGAGGCTTTCCTGCTCGAAAAGCGGCCCCTCGGTCAGCACCGACACCGCATCATGGCTGTGCAGGCTCTCCTGGTGGCTCGCGATGACCCTGTAGTCGCCGATCCGCACATCCTTCTGAAGGTGCTCGGCAAAAAGCCGCGCCGCGTCCTCGACGAAGATCGGGTTGGAGCCGTTGAGCTCGGCAAAGGCCTGCTCGTCCTCGCGCTTGACCATCACCTGCGTCTCGGTCGGGACAGCCGCGCGGCAGAGATCGATCAGATCCTCGAACCAGAGGCAGCCATCGCCTGTCAGCTCCACGGAAATCCGCGCCACAGACCGCTGCGAATGCGGCGTCGCCATCACGCCGCGCTCGCGACGGGCGTGCTCGGACAGTTCCAGCGAACAGGGACAGGTCGAGCTGTAGACGTAATCGAGATGCAGGATCTTCCGGCGCACGCCATCCGTCTCGACCAGTTCCAGCGCGATGTCGTAATACTGGTAGCCCGTGAGGCCCGAGCGCAGGCTCTCGACCATCACCGGGAAGCGCAGGCGCATGTTGATCCGCGCATCGAAGCTTTCGAGATCGCTCTTGTAGTCGTCGAGCGCCGCCTCCATCACCTCGAACGAGAAGGTCTGCTCCGCATGCTTGTAGAAGCTGCGGATGATCCGGGACATGTTGATGCCCTTCTTGTCCGCCTCGAGGCTGACCGACCCGGTCACCGAGGTCTCGAGCGTCAGCGGGCCGTTGTCGCGGGTGCGGTAGGTCAGCGGCAGCCGGAAGTTCGAGATGCCCACATGCTGGATCGGACGGTTGGCGCCCTTGATCAGCGAACTCGGCCCGTTCTGCAGGTCCGGCAGCGTCGTCTTGTAGGCGCTGTCGATGCTGAAGGTCGCATCGTAGCTTCTTGACAAGACAGGATAATCATCGCCCACCCCCTGCGGCAAAAGCTGCGAGACGACCGGGTCGAGCGTTTCGATCTCGGCCTCGCTGGAGATGCCGGCCCAGCGGCGCAGAAGAGCCAGCGCATGCGCCGCCTCATCCCGCGTGGGCGATTTCTCGAGCTCGGGCGTATGAATATTCATGAGGGACCCTCCGAACCTTTGAACGAGGAGCATATAGGCCGGGGTTTCCCGGCCGCAACGCTTCCGATGTCGCAGGGTAAACGCGCGACGGGGCCGAGGGTTGCACTCCGTCGCGCGCGACCGGTCACGAAGCCGCGAGCGCGGCGAGGAGATCGGCCACCAGATCGGCAGGGTCTTCGAGCCCGACCGACAGCCGGATCAGCCCGTCCGAGATCCCGAGGCTCGCACGGGTCTCGGGCGCAAGCCGCGAATGCGTCGTGGTCGCGGGATGGGTGGCGATGGTCTTGGCGTCGCCGAGATTGTTCGAGATCAGCACGATCTCGAGCGCGTCGAGAAAGCGGAACGCCGCCTCCTTACCGCCCGCAAGCTCGAAGGCGACCATGGTGCCGCCCGCGCCCATCTGGCGGGTCATCAGATCGTACTGGGAATGGCTCTCGTGACCGGGATAGATCACCCGCGACAGCGCCGCATGCCCGACGAGCCGCCCGGCGATCTCGCCGGCCGTCGCGGTCTGGGCACGCACGCGCAGGTCGATGGTCTCGAGCCCCTTCAAAAGGACCCAGGCCGTGAACGGGCTCATCGAGCCGCCGGTATGCTTCATGTAGGGCTCGACCGTGCCGCGGATGAACTCGCGCGAGCCGAGGATGACACCGCCGAGCGTCCGGCCCTGCCCGTCGATATGCTTGGTCGCGGAATAGACCACCACGTCGGCGCCGTCCGCGAGCGCCCGCGAATAGACCGGGGTCGAGAAGACGTTGTCGCAGATCACCAAGGCGCCCTTCTCATGGGCGATCTCCGAGACGGCACGGATATCGACCAGCTCCAACGTCGGGTTGGCCATGCTCTCGAAGAACACAGCGCGGGTGTCGTCGCGAACGGCCGCGCGCCACTCGTCGAGATCGGTGCCGTCGACCAGGGTGATCTCGACGCCGTAGCGCCCTAGCACCTCTTCGAGCACGTAGAGACAGGAACCGAACAGCGCCCGCGCCGCGACGACATGGTCGCCTGCCTTGCAGGTGGCCATGAGCGCGCCCGACACCGCGGCCATCCCCGACGCCGTCGCGAAGCCGTCCTCGGCGCCCTCGAGAAGCGCGATCCGCTCCTCGAACATCGCCACCGTCGGGTTGCCGTAGCGGGCATAGATATACTCGTCCGGACCGGCCTTCTCGAACCGCGCCTCGGCCTGCGCGGCGCTGTCATAGGCAAAGCCCTGGGTCAGGAAGATCGCTTCCGAGAGCTCCCCCCACTGGCTGCGGTGGGTGCCGCCGTGAACGAGATTGGTGCGCGTGCGTCTCTGGGTCATGTCGTCGTCCTTTAGGGGCCCTCCGGCCCACAAAAAAATCCCCCGTTCCGGCCAAGCGAAAGGGGGATCCTTCGTCTGACCTCTTTAGCGGCATGTTTAAAGAGGCCCGCAATCCGGTGTACAAATCGCCTCTGGCGCAGGAATTACGCCCGTTGCGCCGACCGGTCAAGCGCTCGACCCGATGCGCCTCTGGCGCGTCCCGAGAAGGGGCGCTGCCCCTCTTGGCCTGACGGCCAATTCACCCCGGCGGTATTTGGAAAAAGAAGAAGCTCAAGAGCGCCCTTCTCGGAGCTTCTTCTTTTTAAAAATACGCCTCGCCCGGTCGGCCACCCGTGTCACGCGCATCAGAGGCGTCGCGCCGCCACGCGCGTCCCGAGACTGCGGCGACGGCCGCAGGCGAGAAGAAATGCGCGGGCCGCAAGGCCCGCACCGCCGGATCAGAAGGGAATATCGTCCGAGGCCGACAGGAACCGCGCCAGCACCTTTTTCGTGCCGGCCTTCTCGAACCCGACCTCGAGCTTGTCGCCCTCGATGCCGATCACCTCGCCATAGCCGAATTTCTGGTGAAACACCCGCTCCCCCAGCGTAAAGGCCGAGACGGCATCGAGATCGATCACCTGGTTGCGGCTCTCGCGCGGCTGGCTCACCGGGCGCTCGGCCGCGCGCGATTGCAGCCGCCGCCAGCCCGGAGAGTTGTAGACATTGGCCTCGGTCGCGCGCTGCTCGAGCCCCGAAGACACACCCATGCCCGCCGCGCCGTAGCCGCCGCCATACAGTCCCGGCGGCGTCAGCACATCCACATGCGCCTCGGGCAGTTCGTCGATGAAGCGCGAGGGCAGCGAGGATTGCCACTGGCCAAAGACCCGCCGATTGCCCGCGAAGGAAATCGTGCAGAGCTCCTCGGCCCGCGTGATGCCCACATAGGCGAGCCGCCGCTCCTCCTCGAGGCCCTTCAGACCACTTTCGTCCATCGAGCGTTGCGAGGGGAAGAGCCCGTCCTCCCAGCCCGGCAGGAAGACCGCCGGGAACTCCAGACCCTTGGCCGCATGCAGCGTCATGATCGACACTTTCGCGCCGCCATCGTCGGTCTCGTTGTCCATGACCAGGCTGACATGTTCGAGAAACCCCTGCAGGTTCTCGAAGTTCTCCAGCGCCTTGACCAGTTCCTTGAGGTTCTCGAGCCGCCCCGGCGCCTCGGGCGTCTTGTCGTTCTGCCACATCGCGGTGTAGCCCGACTCGTCGAGGATGGTCTCGGCAAGCTCCATATGGGTCATGTCCGCGTCGCCGGTCATCCGCCCCCAGCGCGCCAGGTCCACGACCAGCCGACCGAGCTCGCCCGCGCCCTTGCCCTTGATCTCGCCCTGCTCCACCGCCAGCGCCGCGCCATCCAGAAGCGACACGCCGTTCTCGCGCGCGATCCGCTGGATCGTCTGCTGCGCCTTGTCGCCGAGCCCGCGCTTCGGCGTGTTCACGATGCGCTCGAAGGCCAGGTCGTCCGAGGGCGACACGACCAGCCGGAAATAGGCCATCGCATCGCGGATCTCCATCCGCTCGTAGAAGCGCGGGCCGCCGATCACCCGGTAGGGAAGCCCGATGGTCAGGAACCGGTCCTCGAAGGCGCGCATCTGGTGCGAGGCCCGCACGAGGATCGCCATCTCGTCGAGCGAGAACGGCCGTTGCCCGCGGGTGCCGCGCTGCATCGCCTCGATCTCCTCGCCGACCCAGCGCGCTTCCTCGTCGCCGTCCCAATGGCCGATCAGGCGAACCTTCTCGCCCTCCTCGGTCTCGGTCCAGAGCGTCTTGCCGAGCCGCCCCTGGTTGCCCGAGATCACCCCCGAGGCAGCGGCGAGGATATGCGGGGTCGAGCGGTAATTCTGCTCCAGCCGCACCACATGCGCCCCGGGAAAATCCTTCTCGAATCGCAGGATGTTGCCCACCTCGGCGCCGCGCCAGCCATAGATCGACTGATCGTCATCGCCGACGCAGCAGATGTTGCGATGCCCCGCCGCCAGAAGCCGCAGCCAGAGATACTGGGCGACGTTGGTGTCCTGGTACTCGTCGACGAGGATGTAGCGGAACCAGCGCTGGTATTGCCCGAGCATATCCTCGTGGCGCTGAAAGATCGTCACCATGTGCAAAAGCAGATCGCCGAAATCGACCGCGTTCAGCTCCCGCAGGCGCGCCTGGTACTCGGCGTAAAGCCGCGGCCCCTCGTGATTATAGGCCCCGCCATCCGAGGCTGGCACCCGGTCGGGCGTGATCGCGCGGTTCTTCCAGTCGTCGATGATCCCGGCCAGCATCCGCGCGGGCCAGCGCTTGTCGTCGATCTTCGAGGCCTGGACCAGCTGCTTCAGAAGCCGGCTCTGGTCGTCGGTATCGAGAATGGTGAAGTTCGATTTCAGATCGACGAGCTCGGCGTGACGCCGCAGGAGCTTGACGCAGATCGAGTGGAAGGTGCCGAGCCAGGGCATGCCCTCGACGGTCTCCCCGAGCATGCGCCCGACGCGCATCTTCATCTCGCGCGCCGCCTTGTTGGTGAAGGTCACCGCGAGGATCTCGTTGGGGCGCGCGCGTCCGGTGTTCAACAGATGCACGATCCGCGCCGTCAGCGCCTTGGTCTTGCCGGTGCCCGCGCCTGCGAGCATCAGGACCGGACCGTCGAGCGTCTCGACCGCCTGCCGCTGGGCGGGGTTCAGCTCGTCGAGATAGGGGGCGGGCCGCGCCTGCATCGCCCGCGCCGAGAGCGGCGCACGCTCGAAGGCGTCCATTTCATCGAAACTGCTCATAGCCCGAAGATAGCCGGTCGAACGCGGATGTTAAAGAGATGTTCCGGTCCTGTTCCAACAGCCCGGATCGCCTACGGAACGACCTCATCCGCGAACCGCAGCTCACATCGCGCGCACCAAGGACAGGTGCTCCGATGTTCCTGTTCAAGACACGACCGCAGCGCGCGTAACCCGGCCGTAACTAGTTGCCCATGGGCAATTTTTTACCTCTCAGCTGTGGCGTGTGCCGGAACCGAAAGATGGGAGCCACGTCACCAGCTCGACCCAGGTCACCGGGTCACCGGGTCACCGGGTCACCGGGTCACCGGGTCACCGGGTCACCGGGTCACCGGGTCACCGGGTCA